>PWMI01000039.1 GCA_003558235.1 Candidatus Iainarchaeum sp. | reverse complement strand
GGTAGGCTCTGCGAATCGATTCGTAATGGTCCACCGTTAGCATCTCCCGGGGCTCCTGGGTTGGTATCTCTTTTCATTCCTGTAAACTTTAACCCGGAGACCCTTTTTTTTACGGTGGCCCCCTTTTCGATGAAACTTCAGGGCTCCCCCTGGCTCCCTTTTGGATGATAATCACCAGCTACCCACTCAAAGTGAGAAAGAACCACATTTATTCTTTCGTTTAATATTCATCATCATCTCTGACTGAATTCATCAATCCTAACCGAGCAATATAGGACCTCTTTAAATTAATTATCTTGGCAACAGTAAGATGCCCTGACCCCGCAACATGCTGTCTCATTCTTGCAGGAAGACCGCCCCCGGCGAATACATTTGAAGAAAAAATTCCGGCAAACGCTTGACGGCTGGTTCGGATGAGGCATATTAAGAATAGTGAATCACAATTCTAATCAACAAGGAGTGCGGTCATCCAGATGCGTGCAGCAAAGACCAATACCGGAGTCCGGCAGGAGCAGATCGCCGAAGCCGCCATGGAGATGATTGCCGAGGGAGGGCTGACGGCCCTCTGCATCGCGGGCGTCGCAGAGCGAGTCGGCATCGTGCCCTCGGCGGTCTACCGGCATTACAAAGGAAAAGAGGCCGTTCTGGACGCGGTTCTGGAACTGCTGCGGGCGCGAATGCTGGCCAACGTGGCAGCCGTGCGTACCGAAATGCCCGACGCCCTGGAGCGCCTGCGGTCTCTTTTCTCGCGCCACATGGACATGCTGGTTGAGAATCCGGCGTTCCCCCACGTCGTGTTCGCCCACTTTTCACAGGCCGATAACGCGGAACGCTGGTCCAGTTTGCATGAGACGATGTGCGCCTACTTGCAGGAGATCGTCCGAATCGTCGAAGAGGGTCAGGCGAAAGGTGACATTCGCCCCGAGATTCCACCCCGGACAATCGCAGTAATGTTTGTCGGACTGGTTCTTCCCGGTGCCATGCTACACCGGCTTTCGGGCGGGGCGTTCGATGCAGTGGCGCATGTTAATGCCGCCTGGCCGATCTTCATGCGGGGATTGACAGCGGACTGACGAAATCGACACCGGGCGACGATGCGACGGACAGATGTCCGGCACCGACCCGCAACCCAAAGTATAGGAGATTTAAAAAATGAACAAGTCATTGAAACCCCAACTGACTCTTGCCATGGCCGCCCTGGTGGTCACTGCCGTCTTTCTGCCCTCCAATGCGCGGGCACACTGCGATGCGATCGACGGTCCGGTCGTCGCCGATGCGCGGGCGGCTCTCGCAGCCGGCGAGGCGACGCCGGTGCTGAAGTGGATTGCGCAGGAGGACGAGGCGACGGTCGAGCGCGTTTTCGAGCACGTTCTCAAGGTTCGCGGCACCGGCGAAGCCGCCCGCGATCTGGCGGACAGGTATTTTTTCGAGACCGTAGTTCGCTTGCACCGGGCTTTCGAAGGCGCCCCCTACACCGGCTTGAAACCGGCGGGCACCGACCCCGGCCCGGCCGTGCGGGCGGCGGACAGCGCCCTTGAACAAGGCTCGGTCGACGAACTCGTGGCGGCAGTCGTGCGCCACGTCGAAGAGGGCATTCGCCAGCGCTTCGCGGACGCGAATGCGGGCAAGGCCCACAAGGACCATAGCGTGGAAGCCGGGCGCCGCTACGTTGCCGCCTATGTCGAGTTCGTTCATTATGTGCTAAACCTGCACAATGCGGCGGCTGGTCACGGCGGGCACGCCGAAGGCGGTGTGGCGGACGACTCCGGACACGCCCACTAATAGGAGATACAGAGCATGGCAATTGCAATAGAGCCGACCACAACCGTCCGCGACCTGGTGCTGAAACACCCCGAAACCCGGCAGGCGCTTGAATCTCTCGGCATCGACTACTGCTGCGGGGGAGGCCGCAGTCTGGCGGAAGCCGCTGCTGCGGCCGGAATCGATTTGACAGCCGTCGCCAAGGCCGTGCAGCAGGCGGCGGACGATGCGAACCTTGCCTCGGACGCCCCGGAACGGGACTGGCGGCAGGCCAGCCTGACTGAACTGGCGAACCACATCGAGGGCACGCACCATGTCTTCATGAAGCAGGCCCTGCCCCGTCTAGACGACCTGTTCGCCAAGGTTCTGAGCGCGCATGGCGCCAGGCACGGCGACATGCTTGCCTCACTCCGCACGACATTCCAATCGCTACGCTCCGAGATCGAGATGCATTTGCTGAAGGAGGAGCAGGTGTTGTTCCCCTATATTCGGCAGATGGAGGCCGAGATGGCACAGACCGGCCAAATCCCCCCGATGCACTGCGGAACCGCGGCAAACCCGATCCGGCAGATGGAAGCGGAACATGAGCGCGCGGGAGCGGCGCTGATGCAAATGCGCTCGGTCACGGACGACTACGCCCTGCCTGCGGACGCCTGCTCTACATTCAGCGCTCTTTTCGAGGGATTGGCCGAAATGGAAGCCGACCTGCACGAGCACATTCACCTTGAAAACAATATCCTCTTCCCGCGCGCGATGGCGCTGGAATCGCGAGAATAACCCATCTGTCCGCAGCTTCCTGGCGTTTGCTGGCGTCAGGTGTTCGCGGAAGTCAACCGTGCCATGTGCACACAAGCGAAAGGGAGTCCCTCATGCATGCACGAGAAATCCGCAAAGGCATCCACGTCATCGCCTCGGTTCACTGGGAGCGGCGGCTGTTCGATTCGCTGATACCACTGCCGGACGGCACAAGCTACAACGCCTATCTCGTCCGGGGCTCGAAGGCAACGGCGCTGCTGGACAGCACGGACCCCGTACTGCGCAACGACCTGCTCGAAGCGCTTCAGGATGTCAGGCATGTCGAATATATCGTGTCGCAGCACTCGGAGCAGGATCACTCCGGGACAATCCCGGATTTGCTGGATCGCTACCCGGAAGCCAAGCTGCTGTGCAGCAAAAAGGCCGAAGACTTGCTGACCACCCATCTGGGGGTGGCGGCCGACCGCATCCAGGTTGTCGAGGACGGCGAGAGCATCTCCCTGGGCGGCAAGACGCTTCAGTTCGTTTACACGCCATGGGTGCACTGGCCGGAAACCATGTGTACCTATGTGCCGGAAGACCGCTGCCTGTTCAGTTGCGACTTCTTCGGGTCGCATCTGGCGACCACCGACCTGTACGTAACCGACCAGGCCCGGGTTTACGAGGCGGCCAAACGCTACTATGCCGAAATCATGATGCCGTTCCGCGCCATCATTCAGAAGAACCTGGACAAGATCGCGGACTGCCCCTTCGATATCATCGCTCCCAGTCACGGGCCGGTCTATGACGATCCCGACTTCATCCTCGACGCCTACCGCGACTGGGTTTCGCCAGCCATCAAGAACGAGGTCGTCCTGCCCTACATCAGTATGCATGGCAGCACAGGGCGCATGGTCAAACACCTCATCGACGCGCTCGCTCGCGAAGGTGTCACGGTGCATGCCTTCGACCTGGCCGTGACCGACATCGGCAAGCTGGCCATCGCCCTGGTCGACGCCGCCACGCTGATTGTCGGCACCCCGACCGTGCATGTCGGACCGCATCCGGCGATCTACTATGCGGCGCACCTCGCCAACCTGCTGCGGCCCAAGCTCAAGTACGCCGCGATTGTCGGATCGTACGGCTGGAGCAGCAAGGCCATCGAACAGATCGCCGGGCTGATCCCGAACCTCAAGGTGGAGGTGCTCGGAACGGTGCTTCACAAAGGCGTACCCAACGCGAATATCTACGCAGAACTTGACGAGCTTGCGGCCGCCGTGGCGAAAGCGCACAATGACGACGAGAGCGTTCTCACGGGATAGCAAACGAAAGGAATGCAGAATGAAGGCGCGAGTGAACGACGAAACATGCATTGGCTGCGGGCTGTGCGCGGAGGCGTGCCCGGCAGTCTTCGAGATGAACGACGACGCTATCGCCGTGGTCAAGTTAAATTCCGTTCCAGCCGACGCCAGGCACGACTGCCGCAAAGCAGCGGAGAGCTGTCCCGTCGATGCAATCGAGATCATGGATTGAACACTGAACAACCTCGCCAAAGGAGCATAATCCAATGAAAACAGTCAATGCCAAGACCGCGCCGCAGATCAAGAACCCACACCAGGTGAAGGTGAGCCAGCTCTACGACACCGAGCATGCCGCAGTGATGCATATTACGCTGGAACCGGGCGAGTCGCTCAAACTCCACATAACCCCGGTGGATGTCTTCTTCTACGTGCTTGAAGGAACCGGTATCGTCGAGATTGGGGACGAAAAGGAGGAAGTCGGGCCGGATACTCTCATCGACAGCCCCGCCCGCATCCGTCATTGCTGGTACAATGAAAGCAGTGAGGTTCTGCGCATACTGGTGTCAAAAATCCCCCGACCAACCGAAAAGACGCAACTGCTATGATCAAACAAGTTCTGCGCATTCTCCGAAAATGCTCCCGGACGGCCCTACGCCTGCTGCCGGTTGCGGTCGCCGCGGCTATTGTCATTGTCCTGGTGCGGACCCGGTCCGGGCCGGTCAAAAAGGTTGCCGGTGAATTTGTCAGGCCCATGCGCGTGATCGAGGTGCCGGTCGTCGCGTTCAGGCCGCGAGCGAAGGGCTACGGACTCGCCGAACCGCCACGCGTCTGGCAGGCGATGGCGGAAGTCAAGGGAACCGTGGTTTCGATCCATCCCCGGCTGGATTCCGGAGCCTTGATTGACGAAGGCATGGTGCTGCTGAGAATCGACCCGACGGAGTACGAGCTGGCAGTGGCGCAACGCAAAGCGAGCATTGCGGAAACGCAAGCCAGACTGGATGAATTGGCGGAGGAGGAGCGCAGCAAAAAGGCATCGCTTGAGATCGAGAAGCGGTCCCTGGTGTTTGCCCGCCAATCCCTGGAGCGATTGCAAACCCTCCTTCAAGAGGGCGCAGTCGCGCCCGATGCCGTGGACCGCGAAGAGCGCGGGGCTCTGCAGCAGGAACAGGCGGTCCAGCAACTTGAAAATGCGATTGCCCAAATTCCCGCCCGCCGTGAGGCTCTCACGGCGGCGCTGGCCGTGCATGAGGCCAATCTGAAGCAGGCTGAACTTGACCTGGCCAAAACGGTGATTCGCGCCCCGTTCGATTGCCGCCTTGGGGACGTAAGGATAAAGGCGGGACAGGTGGTCAGTGCCAATCAGCAGTTGTTCGAAGCACACGGCACCGACGCCGTGGAGATCGAGGCGCAGTTCCGTCCGGAACAGTTGCGCAATCTGCTGCCGGTCGAGAAGCGTCGGCAGTTCGAGCCGGGCATCACCATGGAAAGACTGCGGCAGATATTCGAACTGACCGTGACCATCCGGCTGCGCAGCGGCGATTGGGAGGCGACCTGGCCCGCCCGATTCGACCGAATCCGCGAATCCGTCGATCCCCGGACCCGCGCCATCAGCGTCGTCGCCGTGGTGGATGATCCGTACGGACAGGTTGTTCCCGGTGTCCGTCCGGCGCTGGTCCGGGGCATGTACTGCGAAATGGAACTGCAGGCGCCGCCCCGCCCTCGGACTGTGGTGCTGCCGCGCAGTGCGGTGCGGAACGGAAATATCTATATTGTTGACAATGAGGGAAGGTTGCGCAGTCGGGCTGTTCACATCGCCTTTGTCCAGGACGACTTGCTGGTTCTTAAGTCGGGATTGGAGGGTGGTGAAACCGTCATTGTTTCCGATCCTGCGCCTGCCATCGAAGGGATGAAGGTGGAGGCCGTTGCCGACACGGATCTGCGTGCCCGTTTTATCCAGGCACTGGCCAAAACCCGCAAGGTCACGCGCGGGCCGAAACCGGCCAATGCCCTGCGCAAGGAAGGTCTGAAGACCGACATCAGCGCCAGCGCACCCACCACCGCCGGCGTGATTGAGACGCTCAAGGCGCATGACCTGGACGGCCGTATTGTCGGCGTCCAGCTCTACGGCGAAGAACCCAACCCGGAGC
>PWMI01000050.1 GCA_003558235.1 Candidatus Iainarchaeum sp. | reverse complement strand
TTTCTCTTCTTTCCACTTCTTCTGTAGCTCTACTTCATGCTCGGGTTTCCATCTTTTTTCGGTTAATCTGGGTTTAGGCATTTATTCTACCTCTTTGTTCACTCTTTAACTTCAATTTAGTTCTTTGAAGTTAAGAAAAAGGGATGAATGCTTTTTCTGGCTCTATAATCATGTTTAAAGCCGTCTTGGTTGTCATCGGCAGCATCTCCTTCAAGTGGTTTACGTTTTTATTCTTTTTAAACATACGTCAATAATATTTCCTTACTCGCATTCTGTGATGTATCCAAAAGGTTTAAGTATTCTCCAGGTGTATCTAGAACAGTGAGCACTATGGACATCAATTTCCTATCGGGCATTATGGATCTTTCTTTTGTATCCGTTGGGGAGCTCTTCACATCCGTTCAGCCTTTGATGATAACTTTGTTTGCTTTAGCTGCTTTCGCTATATTCATTCTTGAGTTCTATGAGTTTGTTGCTACTAGGGATATATTCAAGGAGGGGAGTGCTTACTCAATGGCTCGTGAAGAGTTGAGGGAGCGGGAGTATACTGGTAAGTTTTTCAACTTTCTCGTGACCTCCGTGGAGTACCTGCTTCTCTTCCCGGTTATAGTTTTCTTCTGGTGTGGGGTTTTCTTCCTGATAATCGTGGCGATCTCTGAGGTTAACGTTAACACTATACTTTTGACTTCCGTTGCGATAGTGGGAGCGATAAGGATATGTGCTTACTACTCCAGGAAGATAGCTGAGGATGTTGCGAAGCTCCTTCCACTCGTCATGCTGGGTAACTTTGTTCTGGACATAAGGATGATTTCTCCCTCTGCTACGTATGAAACAATCAAGACGGCTTTCCTGAATCCTGCTTTCCAGCAGTTAGCCATCTATTACCTCATATTCATAATAATGCTGGAGTTCGTGCTCAGGATGGTAAGTTTCGCGTGGAACCATCGTAAACTGGCCAAGGATAAAGAGGAAGATACTAAGGAGATGCTTGAGACAACGAATAAATTTACTACGGAGTAGATGGTTCTTTCAGTATTCCTTAGCGATGTAGATGACGTGTTTTGCTTTCTTTCCGCATACTATGCATTCTCCGCTTGGAGTTTCTTTTGCCCCATGTCTTTCTCCCCTTACTTTTGCTCCCTTTGTTTCGGCGGATAACTTTTCTGCACATTCTTCTCCATCCAGTTCTAAGCTGCACCAGTTGGCTCTGGCCATCTTCTTTTCTTTCAGTGCTTTGGATATGTCTTTGATGGTGTTTACATTCACTTTTTTTCCTTCAAACTCCTCTTCTGCTTGTTTCTTCAGGTTTCTCAGGATTTCTTCAGGAGCTTTTTCTAGGTATCCACTTAGTTCTTCGGAGTCTATCTTTTCTCTTTTTCCCGTGTCTCTTCTTTTTATCGTGAGATTGTTTTCTTCTAGTTCTTTGCTTCCTACTTCTACTCTGATGGGCACTCCCATCATCTCCCAGTGGTTGAACTTTTCTCCTGGTGTTTTATCCGAGTCATCTAGGTACGTTCTCACTCCTTTCTCTTTCAATTCCTCGTTTAGTTTGATGCATTTCTCGATCAGTTCCTTGTTTTCTCCGTGTAGTATTGGGACTATGACTACTTGGAGGGGTGCTACTTCCCATGTTAGCCTCATCCCTTGGTTGTCTCCGTGCGCTGCTAGGAACGCTGCGAATATTCTTCCGACCGCTGGCCCGAAGCATGTTTGCCATCCGTACTTTTTTTCACCGTCTTTGTCTTCGTATGATATGTTGAAGGGCTTTGAGAAGTTTTGTCCGAGCAGGTGCGTGCTTGGTATCTGTAGGAATCGCCCGTCTGGCATGAATGCATCCGCTCAGTAAGTATTGATTGCCCCTGAGAACTTGTCCCACTGTGGTCTTTTGAAGTAGTAGAATGGGACTCCCAGTTGATCAGTTATGACTTCCCTAGCCATATCTATATCCTCTAGAACTTGTTGCTTCGCTTCTTTTTCCGTCCTAAACACATCGTGTGCCTCTATCCATTCAAACTCCCTGTCTCTAAGGAGTGGCCGGGTGTGTTTGGTTTCGTACCTCCACGTTGGGCACCTTTGGTAGATCTTTAGAGGTAGGTCCCTGTGGCTCTCTATCCACTCGCTGTACATTGTGTACATGACTGTCTCGCTGGTGGGTGTGAGCCCCAGTTTCTCTGGGAGCTCTGCTTTTCCTCCGTGAGTTATCCAGAACACTTCGGGTTCAAATCCCTCGATGTGTTCTTCTTCTTTCTTAAGTATGTGTTCAGGTATGACGTTCGGGAACCTGGTTTTCCTGTGTCCGGTTTCCTTGAGCTTGTTCTCCATCATCCCTTGAATCGTGTCTTCTATGAACTCCCCGTTGGGCATGTGCGTGATGAATCCCTTCGCTGGGTATCTTTTATCGATTAATTCACAGTGTTTCAGAACTTCATCGAACCATTCTGAGAAGTTTTCCTTCTTATCGTAGTCAAATATGGCCATTGAATTCACTTTGTAGTGTTATTATCGCCTACTTCAATTAATTCTATAGGGGTCTATGCTTCGGGTGGAGGTCATCTGAGTGGTTACTCGATGATTCTACTTATCTCTTTGTAGTCCATCACTTGCTTTACTTCAACGGTTTGACCTTGTTTGAGTTCATCTTTGAGTTCCTCTGGTTTCTTGATCTCGAAGTTTTCGTAGGTCTCCATGTCCATCAGTTGGACTCTTTCACCCATGTCCGCGATTATCTGTGCTTCGGTCCTAATTATCTTCGGTAGGGTCACTCTGTCTCCGGTTGGTTTCACGAATCCATGTGTGGAGCCGTCTATCACTGACTTGGCTTTGACTCTAGCTTTCGCGTGCCCGTGTTTACCGGGTCTGCTTGTTGATATGGTTTGAACCTTGCAGGGTTCATCGTCTATCATTACTATGGTTCCTTTCTTCAGGTCCTTTACCTTTCCTAATGAATACTCTGTCATTTTGCTCTTCCTCCTTCTTTGTTTATTTCGTCGGATAGTTTATTTATTGAGCCATCCTTTTTGAAGTTTTTGATTGCTAAGTAGTATGTTACGAGTAGTCCTATGCCTGTCATTATCCAGAAAGAGATTAATCTGTCCAACACAGTGTGTGCTCCGGCTCCAGCGGCGACTACTCCTGCTGCTGATATTACCGCTATCCTTGAGGTTTCAACTAGGCCTAATCCACCTGGCAAGAGTGGAAGCATCCCGACCACCTGGGAGATTAATAGTAGAGCGATTATCAGGATTGGGTTGAGATTTATCCCGATGGCTAGAAACACGAAGTATGTTCTGAGGACTATGAAGGTCCAAACCACTGCAGAAAGAACTATGGTCATGATCCATATCTTTGGCTTATCGAGGTAGTGCTTCATGTTGTTCCTGTGTTCCACGAAGTCGGTTCTAAACTTATCTTCGAACTCCTTCAAGGGCCTAAATCTCTTTATTAATCTCTGAAACTTATTTATGAACCACATGCTCATCCTTAGCCCAATCTTCTCGGATGTCACGGTGTAGAAAAGAAGCATCATCATCGAGAGAGCTACCAGGGTGATCAGAATCATCAGCGAGATTATCAGAGCAGGCACCTCAAACATCAATAGGAACAGGGTCAATGTGAATACAGTTAACATGACAAAGAAGATCATGTCAAGTATCTTCTCAGCTATTATCGTGGCGAGTGTCTCCTTAGTTCTCTTCCTTGTCTCCTTACTCAGGAAGTAGCACTTAGCGAACTCTCCCCCGGTTTCAGCGCTGGGGGTCAAGTTAGATATTGCGAGGCTACTCAAGGATATCTGAAAAAGCTTCCAGTCACTGATCTTGAAGCCACCCTCCTGCACTATCGTTTGCCAGCGATACGTCAAAGCCACAGTCGCCAGCAACTGAAAGATGATTGAGATCCCCAGGAACTTCGGATTCGCACTCAAAAGAGCACCGATGACCTGCTCCCTCCCCAGCAACACCACTATTCCAAATACAACTAGGAGGCCCGTAAAGACGGCCACGAGCACCCACTTTTTGAAGTTCAGTTCATTCACCTCTTGTAGAGTAGAACACACCACTCTTTATATTTCTTGATTACACGAACTCAGGAAATGCAAACACAACAGGGCACAAGTTTAACTAAGACGGAGGTTTAAACTAATTATACACAGGTGGACCACATGTTCGAAAAAGTCAAGAAAGTGAAGAGGAGACTAGGAAGAAGAGACACAGAAAGAGAAGTGAAGAACGTAGCGCTATTCGTGGACGGTCCGAACATGCTCAGGAAAGAATTCAACCTGGATCTCGGGGAAGTTAAAGAAGAAGTGGAGAAACTCGGAGCCATGAAGATAGGAAAGGTCTACCTAGACCAGTACGCACCCGACAAGTTAATAGAAGCGGTCGCGAACCAAGGATTTGAACCCACTGTAATAACCACCGCAGACGTCGATGCACCCATGGCCGTAGACGCGATGGAAGCCGTCTACAACGACAACATAGATGACATAATCATAATGACGAGAGACGCGGACTTTCAAAGACTACTACTCAAAGCCAAAGAAAAAGGAAAAACCACCGTAGTCATAAGCACGGAGCAGATAGCAGTAGCACTGAAGAACACAGCCGACGAAGTCATAATACTCAAGTAAAACTCAATTTAATCACGGAAACATTACGTAGTGAAGTATTTTAAAAGAGAAGAACTTAACACAACCATGAGAAAGGTGACAAGATGAACATACCCACCGGAAGCCCCGTAGAAAGAGGAAGAGAAGTACCCAAGATAAACCCAAGAAAGTACATGCATCAACTCATGGACCAGGGATTCAGAGGATACAACTCAATAACCATCCACGGAGAAACCGGACTAGAAGAAGGAACCATAATATACAGGAACGGGGAAATAATAAGCGGAGACTACGTATACTTCAGATACAACAAGCAGTACCAAGCAGAAGAAGGAATAAAAAGAGCATTAAACGCGCTAAGATCAAGGAACGGAGTAATAGACACGTATTCACTAACATCACACCAAGTTGAACTCATATTAACACTCAATGAAGACTGCACCCTCAGAGAACCGATAAGCAAAGACAAGCTTCAACTACCAAGCCACTTCACGAGAGACTACGAAGAAAAACTAATAAAGAAAAAGACACAGGAACTATCGAGGGACGAACTACTGAGAAAGTACGGATTAACAGCACTACAAACAAGCAGAGACACGGGAGGACAACTCATCCAGAAAGCAAGAGAAGAAAGAAGATCACTGGAAAAGTTCCTCAAAGAAAAAAGGTGAATAAATGAGCTTCAGAAAAAAACTATACCACGTAACAGGCAAAAAAACGCCTGAAGAGATAATAAAAGACAGGGTAAGGATAATAAAAGAACTACTCAAAGAGAAAAAACTAGAAGCAACCAACAACGAAGAAAACACACAGAAGATAAGGGAAGAGTTCTACCTGGACCACTTAACCGTTGCAGACAAAAAAGGCAACGTCATAACAACATCAGGAAACGGTGGAGCACTACAAGAGATAATGAAGAGCGACCTACACAGATACATGCAGGAAAACTTTCCGAAAGCAGAGATCTACACGGTGAGAGGAAACGGAAAAAACAGAGTAGTCTACAACACCGAAAACAAGATCTACCTAATGGAAACACCAGGATCAATATCACTACCAGAAATAAGGAGAATAGCCGACCAAATAGAAGAAGGCGAAGATCAGTTCCCAAAGGAGAGTGAAGAAGATGCCTGAAGAAAAAGCAAGGAAGATATGCATAGCCTCAGGAAAAGGAGGAGTGGGAAAAACAGTCATAGCAGCCAACCTAGCATTAGCACTAGGAGAAACAGGGTACGAAACCATAGTACTGGACGCAGACCTAGATATGGCGAACCTCGAGATGGTTCTAGGAATGGAAGGAAGACCAATAACACTACAAGACGTGATACAAGGAGACGCGGACATAGAAGACACAGTATACAACATCAAAGGATCAAAAAAAGCTAAACTCGTTCCAGCGGGAATATCACCCAGTCAATTCAGAAGAATGGATCCAGACAAACTTGAAAGAGCAGTCAACAGACTATCAGAACAATGCGATATACTACTCGTGGACGCACCAGCAGGAATAGGCAAAGACACCATATCATGCTTCAGTTCATGCGACGAAGTCATACTCATAGTCACGCCGGAGTCCACATCAGCAGCGGACGCACTAAAAACAAGGAACGTAGCCGAAAAGATGGGCTGCGAAGTAAAAGGAGCAGCAGTAAACCGGCTATCTGAGAAAAACTATGGAATGAGCGACAAAGAAATAAGAGCATTCCTAAAAGCACCCGTGCTAGCACAGTTCAAAGAAACAGATACAGTAAAGAAAAGCATATCAGAGAGCAAACCAATGGTAACGAACTACCCAGAAAACGAGTTCACCACAGAAGTATACAACCTAGCAGAAGCGATCACAGGGAAAACGTATATTAAGAAGAAAAAGAAGAAGAAAAGCATACTATCAAAAATAAAGAGCATATTCAGGTGATAAAAACGATGGAAAGACCATTCGACCTTTTAAACGACTCAATAGGCAAGAAAGTACTGGTTAACCTAAAAGGAGGAAAAGAAGTAAGCGGAGAACTAAAAGCGTTCGACCAACACATGAACCTAGTACTATCTGAAGCAGTTGAACTCGAAGGTGGAGAAAGAAAACAGAGCCTAGGCAAAGTCATAGTCAGAGGCGACAACATCTACTACGTCTCAGCCTAAGTAAAAACGAGTTTTACGGGCCCGTAGATCAGTGGAAGATCACGCCCTTGGCGTGGGCGAGGCCTCGGGAGTCCATTGGTTCACTGAGCCCATGGATCGAGAATTCAAATCCCGACGGGTCCATTAGATTTAGGGAGAACCTAGTTTCCACATTTTTCTGAGATGAACGATTGTAGTTCCTACATCCCTTTGGAACAAGCGATGTAGTGCCTAAAAGACAGTATTTTAAACACCACCGCAGTATAATTACTAACCAAGGAGGTGAAGACAATCAACACAAAAACAACATTACCAATAGCACTATTCCTAGGCACTATACTATTGACAGGATGCATAGGAGGGTTTGCAGGAGCTCCAAACACACCTGAAGGCGTAGTAAGAGCATACGTATCGGAGATGAACGACGGAAACATCCGAGGCATGATGAAGTACGTAGTAGACGAAGAAGCTGCCTTACTGGATGAAGTAGATCAAAGAGATCTAGATCAATTGGGAGAAATAATGAGGATGGTCAACGTGGAAATAACCAGCTTAGAAGTTCTAGAAGAAGGAGAAGAAACAGCTCTAATCGAGGTTGAACTCACCATGTCAGGATCGATGTTCGGACAAGAAATGAGAGAAACACAAGTAGAAACCTTCCCTCTGGTAAAAGAGAACGGCCAATGGAAGATAGGTGGACAAACCGTACCGGGATTCTATTAAAATCAATAGAAATCCCACTCTTTATCTCTTTAAATCCCTATTAGAAACAGCGAAACAGATTCACTCAGCAACATTCTCTACTTCTTCCACTCTAACATCGTTGCTCCCAGGCAACTTAGAGTTAGCTTTCTTCAAAGCTTTCCTAGCCATCTCTTTATGTTCTTCAGTGGTCCAGATGCTCATAATCTTCTGGTTCTTATTAACTATGGCTGCTCTGCCACATGGCCTTCCGAAAGAGAGCCTCATGCCACTTGAAATCCTATCTGCACCTGCTCCCATTGCCATAGCATTCTTCCTGAGGCACTGGTGAGGATAAACACGTATCTTGAAAGCGTAGTTCTCTTTACCTACTTTATTGACCATTGATTTATTAGCATTAACTCTCGCTGCTTCTATTGCCTCGTCCCTTATCTGCATCTTTCTGTCAGCGAGCAGATCAACTCGAATATTACATTCTCCCTTTTTCTTGCTCCCCATGTTAAAGAGCCGTATCACTGGGTTTCTTACTCCCTTCACGTATGCTTTGTGGGGTTTTCTTACCGCTGTCCTTGTCCAAGGTCTTTGTGGTTCCCTGTAAACTCGTCCTGGTCTTTTTCCCATATCTATCTCCTTGATTTACTGCATATTTTCTTAGTGGTTAACATTATCTGAACATCTTTATTTATACCTATCCATTCAAAAGAGTCAGTTCAAACCCGAATGAATCAACACATAGCTTTTCCACTGGTGGTCGGACCTTTCTCAACATCGTCCATAACGGACCGCTTCGCTTCACGGTACGCTCGCGTCGGCCTCATGGGTCCACCGTCATCATCGTTCATTCGAATCGATTTATACTTTGGGTGTAGTGTTATAAAAATTAAGTGTTTTTTGAAGTTCAGGAAACAATAAATAGCATGAAATGCACCAAGTACTCGAAGGTGAAACAAGATGGTGGAGCAGAAAGACATAGGAAAGGAACTGGGGTTAGACGAAAACGCTCGAGCAGCCCTATCCTACGTACTAGGGTGGGCATCCGGGATAGTATTCCTATTGATAGAAAAAGAAAGCAAACACGTAAAGTTCCACGCACTACAATCCACCATAGCATTCCTAAGCCTACACATATTCCTGATACTACTGCACGTGGTGATGACTCCCCTCTACATGTTCAGCGCATGGTACCAGATGTTCCTAATACTACTACTAGTCCTCTGGATAGTTCTGATAGCAAAAGCATACCAAGGAGAAATATTCAAACTACCTATAATAGGACACATATCACACAGACACACCCACAAGTAACGCACTTTTGACACACACTTTAAAACGAGGCAACACACAACTATCCACACACACATTTAAAAATAAAACACAACTGAATGTGGGGAAAGACCCCGAACAGGTGATAAAATGGCAACAGCAACAAAGTACATAAAAAATAGTTTTGAAAAATCAAGAACAGGAAAAGACAAAGCCCTCTGGGCAGAACACAAGAAAAGAATACAGAAGTGGAGAAAAGAACCCACGGTAAAAAGACTCGAAAAACCAACCAACCCAGCAAGAGCAAAGGAACTAGGATACAAAGCAAAGAAAGGCGTAGCAGTGGCAAGAGTAAAAGAAAGAAGAACTTCAGGACTACACCCAAGACCAACAAGAGGAAGAAGACACAAGAGAATGGGAAGAAGAAAACTGAAGATAGCCAAGTCACACCAAGTACAAGCAGAAGAAAAAGCAGAGAAAAGATTTCCAAACATGACCGTGATGAACTCGTACCTAGTGGCGGAAGAAGGAAGATACAAGTTCTACGAAGTAATCATGGCTGACCCAGAACACCCAAACATCAAGAGAGACCCAGAACTAAGATGGGTAACCCAGAAAAACCAGCGGAACAGAGCACAAAGAGGAAAGACCTCCGCAGGCAGAAAGGGAAGAAACAGATGAAAAAACTAGTCCACTACCTAGAACTCAGAGCATTCAAGTACCCCACGGAAAGCAGCGACAAGTTAAAAAGAGCAATCAACACTGTCCTCGAACTCAACGAGAAGCAACTGACCAAGAAACTAAAAAAAGAGACACTACAGACAAAAGAAGCAGAGATAGTCAAGTACACCTACAGAACAAGCAACCACGGAGAAATAAAGAACATAGTGAAAAAAATAACCTCCGCAGAAAAATCCAGTGTAGACCCAACCAAGCAGATGGACGAAGAAGGAAGCCTATACATAAGGATAAACAAGCAGAAAGCATACCAAGGAAAGATAGAGACAGAAAGAACAGGGGACATCATCCATATAAGAATAAAGGTAGCAGCATACCCAGCAACCAAGAAAAACCTGGATGATAACCTCAAAGAACTCCTCGGGAGATAAGGAAGCGATAAAATGGCTAGAAAGTACCACGATCTACTAGTTTTCAACGAAGAATGCGTAGAGTTCGGAGAAAAAGAACTAGGCTACGAAAAGGTCCACATGCAAGACATAAACTACATAGAAAAACAACTCAAAACCAACACAAACAAAGTAAACATAGCGAAAGGCGGAGACCTAAAAAGAAACAGAGCAGCAGTAAACAAAAAAAACATCGATGTACTACTCGACCCAGTCGAACCAAAACAAAGGGACTTCGACACAGCCCTAGCAACAGTAGCAACCCAGAAAAAGGTCACCATCGCGATATCACTCAACAAACTACTGAAGTACCAAGGAATGGAGAAAGTACAGTACCTAAGATCACTCGACTACCTGGGAAAAATACTGAGAAAAGAAGGCTGCAACATCGTGGTAGTATCAGGAGCAACGGAAAAACTTGAAATGAGGCCACCACAGCAACTAGCGACCATCGGAACCCTACTGGGAATCAAAGAAGACCAACTACGCGACACGGTCTCAATCAACGTAGAAAAGATACTGAGGAGGAAGTGAAAATGCCCAAGAAACCACTCCCACCAACCCTCAGAGAAAGAAGAAGATACATACAGTTCAAAGTGCACTCAAACAAAAAACACAGCAGAGAAGAAGTAGTAAGAGCCATCTGGAAAAACCTACACGAAAACCTAGGAACATTCCACACCAGCAAATCAAGCGCATGGGTCATGGACTACGACCCCAAACATCAAAAAGGTATTTTAAGAACCAACCACAAAAAACAACTTGAAGTAAAAACTAGCCTAACGCTACTACAAGACATAAAAAGAGAAAAGGCTTTCATATCAATAGAAAAAGTATCCGGAACCATAAAAAAGATCCGAGAAACACTGGAAAAGTAAAAAAAAGGAGGCGTACAAATGCAAGTTACTCAACCATCTGCTTATGACAGAGCAATAACGGTATTCAGTCCAGATGGACAACTGTTCCAAGTAGAATACGCGAACGAAGCGGTAAAAAAAGGAGCAACAGCCCTAGGAGTAGAATACTCCTCAGGAGTAGTCCTAGGAATAGACAAACTAATAAAACCACTCATGAAGGAAGAATCGATAGAAAAAATATACCAAGTAGACGAACATATAGGAGTAGCCACAAGTGGACTCGTGGCAGACGCCAGAAAACTCATAGACTACGGAAGAGTAATAGCACAAAGAGAAAGAATGGTATACAACGATTCCATAGACACACTACAACTAACAAAAGAAATAGGTGACCTAAAGCAAAAATACACGCAGTACGGAGGAACAAGGCCCTTCGGAGCATCCCTACTCATAGCAGGAGTGGACGAAAACGGGGAACACCTCTACAAAACAGATCCAAGCGGATCCTACCTAGCATACAAAGCAACAGTGATAGGAAAAGGAGGATCAGAGATAAGGGAGTACCTAGAAAAGAACTACAAAAAAGGAATGAACAAAGAACAAGCAATCAAGTTCGTCCTAAAAGCACTCAAAAAAGCCAAGGGAAAAGACTTCAACGAAGAAACAGTAGAGATAGCGTACGTCGACCAGAAAGGAAAGAAGTTCACGAAGATAACCGAAGACGAAGTAGCAGGATACCTAGAAAAATGCTGAAAAACAGTTCTAAGTGATAAAAAATGATTTCACTCGAAGAAGCCGTCATAGCAAGGATAAAAAGAGAAGGAGAAACCTTTGAGATACTGGTAGACCCATACAAAGCCCGAGACATGAAACACGGGGCAGAAATACCTCTGGACAACATAGTAGCCGCAAGAGACATCTACCTAGACTCAGAGAAAGGAAAATCAGCTCCAAACGAAGACCTGGAAAAAGCATTCGGAACGAGCGAATTCGAACAAATAGCCAAAGAAATAATCCACAAAGGAGAAATACAACTCACAACGGAACAAAGAAGAGAACTACGCGAACAAAAAAGAAACAAAGTAATCTCATGGCTCCAGAAAAACTCGATAAACCCCAAAGATGGGCACCCACATCCAAGAACAAGGATAGAGAACGTCATAGAAAAAGTAGGGTACCACTTCGATGAAAACAAATCCGTCGAAGATCAAGCCAAAGAAGTACTCGAAAAAATAAGGATAGAGATACCAATCAAGATAGAAACACTGAAAGTAGCGGTCAGGATACCCGCAGAACACGCGGGAAAAGCAAGCAACTCACTACACGCAGCATTCAAAGTCGTCGAAGAAGAATGGAAAAACGACGGATCATACATAGCCGTAGTAAAGATACCTGCAGGGGTACAAGACAAACTCTACGACAAAGTCAACACATTAACACACGGAAAGAACGAAACAAAAATAATCGAAGAAAAAGAAGGTGAAATGAAGTGAAAAAAATAGTAGTACCAGGAGAAGAAATAGAAGACGAAAACGTGAGAACCCACGTATACCGTGACAACGGAAAAAAGTACTCCATGATACACGGTGTACTATACAAAACCGAAGGATACTCAAAGATAATCCCCCTAACCCACAGATACATGCCAAAAGAAGGCGACACAGTAATAGGAATAGTCGAATCAGTCAAGTATGGAGGATGCATAGTCAAACTAAACGCACCGTACGACGCGTTCCTAGAAACAAGAGAAGACTACGAAATAGGAGACGTCGTAAGCGCCAAAGTAGAAAGCGTCAGTGAAGTAAAAGACATCAAACTAGGGAACGAAAGAAAGTTCCACGGCGGAGAAGTATTCGACATAGACCCAAGCAAGATAAAAAGAATAATCGGAAAGAAAGCCTCAATGGTAACCATGATAAAAGAAAAAACAGGATCAAAGATATTTGTAGGACAAAATGGAAGAGTATGGGTAAAAGACGGAGACATAGAAAAAGTCGAGGAAGTAATGCGCAAAATAGAGAGAGAAGCACACGAAACAGGACTAACAGAAAAGATAGAGAACTACTTAACAGGTGATAAATAATGAAAGAAAAAAAACTAATGAAGAAAGGAAAAAGACTAGACGGAAGAGGAAAAGAAGACTTAAGAGACATAACTATAGAAGCAGGCAAGTTAAAAAGAGCAGACGGCTCAGCATACCTAGAATGGGGTGGAAACAAAATAATAGCAGCGGTCTACGGACCAAGAGAATGTTTCCCAAGGCACCAAAGGAGTCCATACAAAGCAAGGTTGGACTACTACTATAGACTAGCACCATTCTCAGTAGAAGATAGAGCAAACCCAAAACCAAGTAGAAGAGGAATAGAGATAAGCAAAGTATCCGCAGAAGCACTGAGCGACGTAGTATTCTTAGAATACTTCCCAAACACAACGATAGACGTATACACAGTAGTACTACAAGCCCAAGCAGGAACCAGGTGCGCAGCACTAACAGCAGCCAGCGTAGCACTAGCAGATGCAGGGATACCCATGAAAGGACTAATGCCATCCTGTGCAGCAGGAAAGATAGAGGGAGAAGTCGTTCTAGACCTAAGCAAAGACGAAGACCAATGCGGAGAAGCAGATCTACCAATCGCTTACCTGCCAAACAAGGACGAAATAACCCTAATGCAGATGGACGGAGACATGACACCCAAAGAATACGAAGAAGCAGTAGACCTAGCAGTAGAAGGATGCATGAAAGTCTACGAAATACAGAAAAAAGCACTGAAAGAAAAATACAGACAATTTAACGAAGGAGGAGAATAGAATGAGTTCAGAAAGACTAATATGGAACGTCAAAAAAGAAGGCATAATAAAAAGAATCAAGGAAGGCCAAAGAAAAGACGGAAGAGACATGATGGAAAGAAGAGAACTCAAAGTAACACCAGGACTAATAGAAACAGCAGAAGGAAGCAGCATGGTGGAACTAGGGGACACAAAAGTAATAGCAGGAATAAAACTAAACATAGGAACACCCTTCCCAGACCAACCTGAAAAAGGAGCACTATTCACAGGGGTAGAACTATACCCAGTAGCATCACCATCATACGAAACAGGACCACCAAGAGAACAAACAATAGAAATATCAAGAGTAGTAGACAGAGGAATAAGAGAAAGCAACATGATAAACCTGGAAGAACTGTGCATAGAACCAGGAGAAAAAGTATGGACAGTAGCCATAGACATCTTCCCACTCGACCAAGACGGAAACATAATAGACGCATCAGCAATAGCAGCAGTAAGCGCACTAATCAACGCCAAGATACCCAAGTACGAAGACGGAGACATAATAAGAGGAGAATACCAAAAAGAACTACCAGTGACCGACACACCAATAGCAAGCACATTCAGCAAACTAGGAAACGAAATAATAATGGACCCAGCCCTCGAAGAAGAAAAAGCACAAGATGGAAGAATAACAATCTACACCAACGATAAAGGAAACGTCTGTGCATCACAAAAAGGAGGAAACAGTTCATTTAAAAGAGACGAGATCAAGAACATCATAAAGGAAGCAGTGAAACAGTCCAAGAAACCAAGAAAAGAACTTCTCAAAAACAAGTAGTGATCAAAATGACAAGAACAAAGACCAAACTAGAATCCGCATCCAGATACGGAGCGAGGTACGGTTCTCCACTCAAGAAAAAAATAAAAGAGATAGAGAGAATACAAAAAACAAAGCAAGTATGCCCACAGTGCGGAAGAAAGAGCCTTAAAAGAAAAGGATACTCAATATGGCAATGCAGCAAATGCAAAACCAAGCTAGCTGGAGGAGCATACAAACCAACAACCTCAAGCGGAAGAGAAGCAAAAAGAGTAGTGAGAAAAGAAGAAGAAAGAGAACAAAAAATCCAGGAACTAAAAACCAAAGAAGAACAAAAAGAGAAGGAGGAATAAAAATGACCTGGAAATGTTTCTACTGTGGAGAAGAAATAGAAGAAATCAAAGAAGTAAAGTGCCCACAATGCGGAAGAAGAACGCTAACGAAGAAAAGACCACAGATAGTTGAAAAAGTAAAAACAGACTAAGGAGGCTAAAAAATGACAGAAGACAACGAAGAAGCACAAAAAAGACAAAGAGCGATGAACATCCAAAGACAACTACAGATGCTTAACGCGCAAACAATGCAGGCAAAATCACAACTCCAAGAAGTGAACGTAGCCCTAAAAGAAGTAGAGGACTCAGAAGGAGAAATATACAAATCCGCTGGAAACCTACTGATCCAAGTGAACAAAGACAAAGCAAAAGAAGAACTAGAAGAAAAAAAGAAAGAGCTAGAAGCAAGAACATCAGAGATGGAAGGAAGAATGCAGAAAGTAAAGGAAAAGTTCAAAACACCACAAGGACAGAATAACTAGAAACCAACAAAACCTTTAAATCTAACCTGCCCCTATTACAACACGTGGTTAAAATGAATAGACTAAGCGACATATACGGAAAAAGCATTTATTCTGACAGCAACTATCTCGGAAAAGCAAAAGATGTTCTCATAGAACCCGAGACAGGACAGATAAAGTACCTACTCAAGGGAAAACCATCAACACTACTTGGAAAAGAAAAGAATGAAGCAAGAAAGTACATAAAAGAAAACTTCATCCCATTTGAAAAAGTAAAAGCAATAAAAGACATAGTTGTAGTGGAGGGACTAAGATGAAAAACATCCTAGGAAAAACACTGACAAAAAAAGAAGCGATATCAACAGACGGAAAAGAAATCGGAAAAGTAATAGACGCATACTTCGAGAACGACGGTAAAATAGAGAGCTTACTCGTAAAACCAGACCAAGAAATAGGACCAATAAAAGACTACCTGAACGACAGAGGATTAATCACCATCCCATTTGAAGACGTTCGAGCCATAGGAGAGTTCGTGGTAGTAAGATTCCCACCAAAGTAACCCACGAAAAACACAAAAAAGAGAAAACACGAAAAACCCTGAGTAAAAATATCTTCGCAGAGTGAATAAATCAACCGAATATCTCAAAAAATTGCGCAACCAACAAAAAAAAAGCAAAGTTTTTATACATACGACGATCGTCCGAAAGTTTTATATATAAAGAAAAGAGAATATTACACCGCCACTTTCTTGTGGAGAGGATTGATGAAACACATATTTCTCATATCAGGGTTGGGTGAGCCTCCCTGAAATCCCTCTCCCCCCTCTCTTCCCAACTCAAATGACAGAACCAGGAATTTTAACAGGTCAGAAACTTCATTAAAAGATTAAAAACTTATTTATGACAATAAAACTCATTCTAAATGAATTAAAGAAATATTTTTTTACACATATCGTCTGAATCAAATTCGTTAATTATTTAACCAAGAAAAATCAAATTAATACAACCGAGAACAGAGTGAAAATGATGGACAAACTATCACTAAAAATAGCTGGAGAAATAACCCTATCAAAAAACCCCGGTGCTAGCCTGAAGAAATGGAGAGAAATCTTTGGAGTAACACAGACAGAGCTAGCTAAGCACCTTGGAGTTACTTCTTCAACAATAAGTGACTACGAAGCAAACAGAAGGAAAAGCCCAGGAACACACATCATAAGAAGGTTTGTAAAAAACCTCATAGAGATAGACAAAGAAAAAGGAGGATGGACCATAAAAAAATTGAGAGAAAAAGGAGATCAAGAAGAACCATACGAGATAGTGGACTTCACCACCCCAATAAGCTCAAAGAAGTTCATCGAAGAGGTACTTGATGGAGATATACTAACCAACGAAGATAAACTCGAAGAATCAAAGTTATACGGATGCACATTTGTGGACTCGATAAAAGCCATACTAGAACTCCCCTGCGATGAATTCATCAACATATACGGCTCAACCACAGAAAGAGCACTCATATTCACCCACGTATCCATGGGAAGAAGTCCCTTAGTGGCTGTAAGAGTAACGGAACTGAAACCATCTCTCCTCGTACTCCATAATGCACAGGAAGTTGATGGGCTAGCTCTTAAGATATCCCAAGTGGAAAAGGTTCCACTAGCTAAAACCATACTGCCCATAGAAGAGATAAAGAATAAGATAAAGGAGAAGGATTACTGAACGAGGTAATTCTAGAAGAGCTGTTTAACGCAGTCCCTTAACTTTCTCGTATTCAAACCAAGGTTTTCCTCATAACTTACACCAACAGGAAGATCCATTTTGAAGGTATCTGGAAGGTGCTTACCCGAGACCACCAGGACGTTCTGTGGATTCAGATAATGCATTGAGTCTATTACCCTTGAAAGATCCCTGTATCTATACTCTTCGCTTGAATGGAGTACTAAGTGAACTTCCTTCATTCGTTTCAACAATCTCTTCGATGCTTCTTTCAGGAAAGAATCGGAAAGAAATTCATAAGAATAAAGAGACTTTTTCAAACCTTTATCTATACCATACATCGATTCGTGTTCTCCCTTTAGAAAGATGAAATCTGGATTAATCCTTTTAGCGGAACTTCTTGAAGGAACGTATACCACTGGTTTGTACCACGCGCTGTACGCATTCTTATCACTGTCAGTGAAGGTTATGTTTGGGTGGGATACAGTCGGATTAAACTCGAGTTTATCAAGTTTTCTGGATTCTTTCGCGACCTTCACGTTGACATTGGTGGCTCCCACTCCCTCCAGTACATTTATGAGGGTCTCTACATGAAACTTCAGTTCATCGTAGTTGATTCTACCTTCTCTGGAGAGGTAAACGTCTTTAAGATCGTAAAGATTTTTTGCCTTCAGATTTACAGATGTATCTCTCTCGTTGAAGGTATCTAGTAATGTCTGCATGTGGCGTCACCCTACTCTCATAAGGGAGAGTAGATATTTAAACCTATTTGGAGCATCTTTCTTCCAGCCATGAGTATAAAAAAGTGGATTTTTTAGCACGTCCCCATTGAGTTATAGGCACATTTAGGGAAAACCTTTTTAAGCACCCGTGCCTAAGTGAGAGTGGAGGTGTTTATATGACAGAAGCTTATTGTGTTAAATGCCGAGGTAAAGTTAAGATGAAGAACCCTAAGGAAGTTACGGCTAAGAACGGTAGAAAGATGAAGAAGGGAAAATGCCCAAAGTGCGACACGACAGTAAACAGATTCATTAAAGGGTAGTTATCCTTAATACATCCTTTCTATTTTTTTTCTTTTTCTTTATTTACATCCAGCAGTTACGAGTATTTTTCCCGAGTTTTTTCGTTGGAAGTTGAAGTACATTAGTCACTAATTGAGTGTAGAGTTAGGGGAGACGGTGCCGCGCCGTCCCCCTGAACAACGGTGACGCGTTGGAAAAAAGGGTCTGTTCGGCTTAAGTATAATGTAGATGGACATATAAAAGTTTAACTTTTTGACCTTACTTTTTACATTCCTCTGAATTCCTCTTTTTTCAGAATGCAAATATCTCGGGTCTTACTAAAAGGTCTCCCACTAGTGAGAGGGCTATCCCGGTTACTAGGAGAGCTAGGGAAACTTTTAATACGGTTAAGAAGTTGCTCCTACCTACCATGTCTTTCAATAGGGAATCACCCAACCTTATAGCTGAATAACTTGTTATGAGGGCAGCTAAAGATAACAAGATAGGTTCAGTTAGAGGGACTCCGATTGAGGAGTAAAGGTAACCTGCGTAGGAGCCAGTTAGGAACATTATCATGGGGGATAAGTAACCGAAGAAGAGGAAACTAGTTATGAAGATAATCAAGGTTAGTACTACGAGTGAAGTTCCTTTTGGAAAGACTATCAAGGAGCTCTCTCCCAATAGGTACGTTGAAAGCAGTCCAAGCAGAAACGCTATGATGGTGACTATGAACAGCACGAGGCTTCGCTTATCCAATAGTGCGGAAACTACCTCCAGGTTCAGATTCATGTTCTTCATACGTATCCTAGGGATTCTTTATTTAAATGTATTACTTAAGCAAACCTTGCGTCTAGGAAGTGACAGATCCTTTCCCTAATCTGCATTCTATTAGCGAACCAGAATACAAAAGTACCTGTGATGGCCCCAAATACTATGTCAGTGAAGTAGTGCACGCCGAGGTAGATTCGGGAAAACGCAACTAAAATGGCTAGGGTGTACCACAGTAAACGAACTCCGTACTCTCTTGATAAGAAGGGTGCTAAGAAGAAGGCCCTACTGGTGTGTCCACTTGGAAAACTTGAGTTTGGCCTGAGACTCAGTAGTGCTTTTGGAGGATGTCCCTCTGGCCGAGGTCTATTTACCAAGGACTTTAAACTAACCAAGAGAAACATGTCCACCAAGGTATAGACCACGAGGTTCATGGCAGACTCTTTCTTTTTTCTGTGGAGGAAGAGAGCGACTAGGGCTAAAATCACGAAATAAGATGATAAGTTAGTTACGACACGAGCTATAGCTGTTAGCAAAGGGTGTTGTATCGATTTGATCGCTTCAACGAAGAAATAATCTACTGCATTCATTTAAACACCTTCACTCCACCATCTTCCCTGAGTCCATTATCTTCTCCCCATCGAGCCAAATGTCCGGCTTGATGAGTATGGCGTCCCAGTGTATCTCCGAGTCTACCTTTCCACCGAAGTTGATGTTTTTACCGAGGGCCACGTGGCACGTGCCCATCACTTTTTCGTCTTCAAGTATGTTTCCAGTGATGGTTGCTTTTGGATTAAGACCTATCCCTAGCTCAGCTATCCTCCTACCGTTCCTGTAACCCCATAGTTTTTCCTTGAAACCATCATCCCCCTCCACTTCCTGGACCTTGCCTTTGTAAACAATCAACTCCGTCTTCGGATTAGCTATATCCTGCATCGAGTCTATGACTATCTTTCCATTCACTTCATCTTTATCAGGGGCCGTGAATACTTCTCCAGCGGGTAGGTTTCCGTACTCTCCGGGTTCGTTGAACTTTCCTAGGTCTGGGAGTATCCTGTTTGGAATCTTCATCTTCAGGTTCGTCCCGGACTTGGTCTTTATCTTTACTCTCTCAGCTTTCTCCAGCTTGGATATTAGTATTTCTCCCCTTTCTCTCAGTTCACCATAATCTATGTCCAAGGTTCTTTTGAAGATGTCCTTCGTTATTCCCGGTAACGTGGCTATTCTTGATCCGTTTTTCCAAGCGTAAGTTGTTGCATCCATGTGTGTGTATGATCTCTTTGTAGGTATCATGATCACGTCTGGAGCGGACCTCAAAGCTGTTTCAGCTAATTTGGGAGTTGATACTGTTGCTTCTTTACCACAAGGAACCATCATGAAGTAATTTTCTCTGGTCATCTCTCTTCCCTGCTCGTAGAGGACTCTTCCCACTTCATGAGTGGCTTCATCGGTTATCACCAAGTATGATTCATCTTCTTTAAGGTTCATGCATTCCGACAGGACTTTTTTCGCGACTCTCCTCATCTTTTCCATTGGTCTCAAGTAGTTAATAGGTTGTTCCACTTTTTATTTTAGGTGGTAGGTAAAGTAATAAATACTATTTTGCTCTTCTTTATGCAGTGATGCTCTGTGGATAGAGATGAAAGGCAATCGAAGGAAAGGTTGTGCATAGGGGTAATGATGATCTTCTCCCTTCTTCTGATACTCGGTTCAATTCAACGGGGGGGAGTGGGAATTGAATTTAAGGGAGCTTACATAGTCGCATACGTAACAGGATTCCTTTACTACGCTATGGTGTCCCATAGGTTATTTGAGGGCACTAAACTGAAGATTTTAGGTATTTTAGTATCTTACTTGTTTGCAGCTTCTTCTGCAGCGATAGTGATGGTTTTCAGGGACTCTTTGATCTCCCTTGAGCCCACGGGGGTACTTTACATTTCTTGTTATCTACTAGTGTATCTTGTATTAGTTTTAGCTCTGGTTCCAGGGCTTCCTTTTACCCCTTTACGTGAGAAGGAGGTGAGGAGAAACTATGGTTGATCTTAAGGAGAATCTAGCGATTTTTCTAAAGGGGGCTACACTGCTTTTACTTTTCACTATGATAGTTAGAATAGTGGTCTATGGTACAACCTACGAATTGGTACTGGAGCCCATATGGATATGGGAGGTTCTAATAATTACTCTCCTGATAGCTATTTTCCTCCTTTACTTCTACGTGATTATGATACCCAAGAAAGAGTTGGAGATTATGTTTGAGAACCTAAATATACTTTTCAAAGAGCGGGATCGTGTTCAAGAGGTGTACTCACGTTCGCATGATGATGAGGCGTTTAATAGATTGGAAGCCGAGTTGAAAACTGACCAGAAGAACATCAGGTCAGTGATAATAGAAGAGATGAAGGACAAACCGTATTTAAAGAGTTTCCGGAATAGTAAGGTTATGGAAAGAGCGGAAAAGGACATTAAGACGGCTAAGAGTTTCTACTCTGAGCAAGAACTTCCTAGGCGACTTTGGCTTTATGGGATAGCGGAGGATGAAGCCAAAGAGATATTCAACGAAACGAAGGGGAAGTACTGTGAATTGGCGAAAG
>PWMI01000066.1 GCA_003558235.1 Candidatus Iainarchaeum sp. | reverse complement strand
GTTCCGTTTCCACCAGCGAAGTTCGCTACCGCTACTGGCAGTATCATAGCTAGTATCAATATTGGTATGATTATCTTAGTTATCTTATTCATTCGTAGATCACCGTGGAGGATAAAGCATTCATTGCATATATTGTTTTTATGGTATATATTGTTTTTCTGAACTTTGTGTTTGTTGGTGTGGGATATGTGGATCTATTTCTCTATTTTTATAGCTGGTTTCATTGGGGTTGCTTTCTGTGCTTTTGGTTCTTTGGTTTCTTGTGCTTTTTTTATGGAGATTTGTGATTTGAATTGTTTCTCTATGTATTGTTTTAGGCTTTTTAGTGCTTGTTGTTCTTGTTTTTGTGTTAATACTTCTTTTGGTAGGTTGTACTTGTTTTTTTGGAGGTGTTTCGCGTATGTTACTGCTTCTTTACCGTGTTTCTTTATGTCTTCGTCTTTCATTAGTTGTCCTATGATGTTTTCTTTTGTTTTTTGCATGAGCCTGTGTGCTTTTCTTTTCCATTCTGGGGCTGTGTATATCTCTATTTTCCTGGGTTTTTTTATTCCGGTTATTTTCTGTATTTGTCTTATGTCTGTGGTTACTTGGTCTACTACTTCCATCATTTTTTCTTTTTCTAGGTCTTCTTTGTGTATCTGTGGCCATGTTTCTTCGGTTAGTGTTGTTTGGTGTCCTTTTTGTTCCCATAGTTCTTCGCAGAGATGTGGTATGAGTGGGTAGTTTATTTTTAGTACTTTGTCGGTTACGTGGTTGATTAGTTCTTTGTTTGGTTTTTCTTTTTTGTTTTTGTATTCTTTTAGTGTTGATTGGGTGTTTAGTAGCGCGTTTTGTACGTATTCTCTTACTTTGTATTCCTCTAGTGCTTTTTGCGCGTTTTTTGTGTGTGTGTTTATTTTGGCTGATAGCCATTGGTCTATTAGGTCTTCTTCTTTGGGTTTTGTTGTTCCTTTTTTTGTTTTTGAGGTTTCTTCGTGGAGTTTTCTGAGTTTTTTGTCCATGTTTTTGGCTTCTTCTTCTCTCCAGTCTAGTACTGATTCCATGTCTGCTGCTGATGCTATGTATGCTCTGAATAGGTCTGCGGAGTACTTCTTTGTTATGTTTGTTAGGGGGATGACGTTTCCTTTTGATTTGCTCATCTTGGTTCCTTCTCTTATGAGGAGTTCGTTGAGTGTTATTGTTTTTGGCCAGTTTTTCTCTGTGAATATCGCTGCGTGGGCGAATATGAAGAATGATAGGTGGTTGCTGAGGTGCGCTATGGCTGTGTGTCTCTGGTCGTTTGGGTACCAGTAGTTAAATTCTTTTTTCACTGTGTTTATTTGTTCTTCTGGTATGCCTGTGGATTGGCTTGTTTTTTTAGGTGTTCCTTTGTCTAGTAGGATGTGGTCCCAGAACTCCTGTGTTAGTTGGTTTGGTTCTATGTTTTTTAGGTGGTTTTTTATGGTGTAGAAGGCCATGTAGATGGTTGAGTCTGATAGTGATTCTATTATCCAGTTTTCTTGGAATGGGAACTTGGTTCCTATTCCTCTTTTGCGTGCGCAGGGTCTTTTGTCTATCCATTCGAATATGTTTTTGAACTGTTCTCTGTATATTTCTGGTTTTATGTTCATTGATTCTAGGCATCGTTTTGCTTTTTGTTTCCATTCTTCTTTGCCGTAGTTCAGGAACCACTGGTTTTCCATTACTACTGCGGTTACTTTTCCTCCGCATCTGCAGTGCACTTGGTCTGTTTTGGATGTTACTTCGTATATCTCTGTTGCTTTTCCTTGTTTTTTCAGCCATTTGCTTGCTTTTTCTTTGGCTTGTTCTACGGTTAGTCCTTGGAAGTCTTCGTGTTTTACCTTCATTTTTCCTTTGTGGAACTCTTTTTTGTATAGTTCTGTTGTTGCTTGTTTTAGTTTTTCTTTTTCTGCTTGGGTTTTTATCCCTAGTTTTTCTACTTCTTCTTTTGCTGGGTGTTCTCCGTATCCTGGTGTTTCTATTATTGATTTGATCTTTACTTTGTCTAGGTCTCCTTTTTCTTTGAGTGCTACGTAGTCGTATGGTGCGTGGGCTGGTACTGAGTATACTACTCCTGTTGCGTTGTCGGGGTCTACGAATTCCCCTGTTATTATGGGTAGTTCTTCTTTTGTTATTGGGTTGAGTGTTTTGTTTCCTATGATTTCTTTTCCTTTGATTTTTTTCTGTATCTTTACTTTTTTTCCTTGTCTTTCTAGTTTTTCCGCTGATTTCTTGGAGATGTACCAGGTTTCTCCGTTTACGTCTGCTTTCACGTAGTTTGTTTTTGGGTTTATGAAGAGGTTTGTGACTCCGAATATTGTTTCTGGTCTTAGTGTGGATGCTACTAGGTATCCTTCTTTGTATGGGTACTTTATCCCTGTGAATGTTTCTATTTCGGCTTTTATTCTGTCTCCGTCTTTTATGTCGTCTTCTCCCACTGCGTTTTCGCATTCTGTGCAGTAGAGTATGGGGTGGTTTCCTTGTTCGAGGTATCCTTTTTCTTTGTATTTGTGGAACTGCCATTCAACGAATTTTTGGTAGTCTTCGTCTCCTGTTGTGAACTGTCTTCTCCAGTCTATTGAGTACCCTAGTGACCTGAAGTCTTTGTGTATTGCGTTCGCGAAGTACTCCGCTACTTTGTAGGGGTCTTTGAAGCTTTCTACTATTTCCTCTGCTTTTTCTTGGTTTTCTTCATATATTTTCACGTAGTCTTTGAATAGCTCTATTTTTTCTTTGTTTCCTTTTTTGATCTGTTGTGATATGGCGTGTACGGGTGTTCCGGTCATGTGGAATGCCATTGGCCATAGTACGTTGTATCCTTGCATTCTTTTGAATCTTGCGAAGATGTCTCCCAGTGTGTACGTTCTACCGTGTCCTATGTGTAGTGGTCCGCTGGTGTAGGGGTAGGGTACGGTTAGGAAGAACTTTTCTTCGTTGCTTGGGTTTGCTTCGTATGTTTTTTCTTTTTCCCATCTTTCCTGCCACTTTTTTTCTATTTTGTTTGGGTTGTAGTTGTTCATTCTTTTCCCCTTGGTCGGTGAGTTCCGTGTTCTTTAGGGTTTTTGCTGGGATTTACCCTAGTAGACTTAGTAGTGAGTAGAATGGTTGTAGTAGAGGCATGGTTACGCTGTGTCCTCGTGTGAATCCTTTTAGTTTGGATCTGAATGTTGGTTTTACTCTTAGGGCTACGTCGTAGGTTCCAACGTGTGTTTTCGCTGTGTCTCTAACGCTGTAGGTTACTTCGTATTGTCCTTCTTGGTCTATTTGTAGTGGTAGGGTGAATTGTTTTGTTTCTCCGGGTCTTACTCTTACTGCTACTTCGGTTTCTCCTGTTTCTCTTATCAGCCACTCTTCGGGTAGCTTGGATGGTTTGAAGGTGAATTCCTCGACTGCTATTGAGTTGCTTTTGATTGTTCCTTCTATTGCTCCTTTTTTGCCTGCTTGGAGCTCTGTTTTTTCCTGTATCTTGAAGTCGTAGACGTCTTTTTCTATGTCAACTGATAGTTGCCGGGTGGCTGAGTCCCCGAATCCTTCTCTTGGGAGTAGTGTTACGTTGAACTTGAAGGTGTTTCCTTCTCTAGGTATTCTCAGTTTGAGTGCTAGGTATGTCCTGTTCCCTAGGTTGTTTTCCTTTATTGTTTCGGGTGGGAGTATTTCTTCCAGGGCTTTGTCTCTTGGTATTGAGTAGTACCCTGATCCATCTATGTTGCTTGTTGCTTTGCTCCAGTAGAATGCTCCTTCGTGTCTTTCTCTGCTGAATATGAGTGTTATTTCTTGTCCTGGTGCTGCTTGACCTATGTGTGTTACTTCTTCTTCGCTGAGGGTTCCTCTTGTTGGGTATTCTAGGTTCACGTTAATTGTGGCTGTTGCTGTCGCTAGTGCTATGCAGATTATTAGAACTACTTTGTATGTGTTCATGGTTACATTACCCTTTTCCCCTATTTATTTCTTTATTTATGATTGTTCCTGTTGTTGTTCAGTTTGTTTGTTTGATGCGGTTTCTTCGATTTTTTCCCATGGGATTGATAGTGTTACTTTTCCTATTGCCGATCCTGAGTATATCTCTGCTTTGCCTTTTGACATGGCTATTTTGCTCAGGTGTAGTTGTGTTTTGTTTCCTTTCTTTCTTTTTTTCATTTCTTCTAGGAAGATTTCTCCTGATCCTCTTTTTTCTATGGTTTTCCAGAATTCCTTGAAGTCTGATTTGCCTTTTAACTCCATTTTAGATTTCTTTTTTACCTTTGATCCTGGGATGGTGTTTTCTATGTATTCCTTGAGTTTCTCAGGGTCCTCTGTGTGTTTTAACTTGGCTTGTATTTCCATGTTGCGTGGTTCTCCTTTTCCCTTAAATTTGGTGGTGGTTACTTTTTTATTATTGACTTGGTTAGTTAATAACGTGGAGCATATGGGGAGCAAGAGGGTGTTTATCGGAATAAGTGTGGCTGCTAATGATGATATTAGGGAGCTGCTTGGTTTCCTCGGGGAACTGAGTTGCACGAAGGTGGTGGAGGAGAGAAACCTTCACATAAATCTGAGGTTCCTCGGTGACGTTGATGAAGAAGGATTAGCCCTATGTTCAGGTGCTTTAAGGAATTTAGGGGGTTTTGGGAGGTTCAAAGTAAGTTTGAATGGAACGGGTGCTTTTCCAAGCGAAGAATACATCAGAGTGGTCTGGGTAGATGTTGAGTCCAATGAGTTGATGGATCTAGAGTCCAAGTTAGGGGGGGAATTGGTTAAGAGAGGATTTAAATCTAGGAAAAGAGATTATAAACCGCACGTGACTGTTGCAAGGGTCAAAAGTAAGCCTGGGGCAAGGATGAGGGAGGTTCTTGAGGGGAAGTTCGATAAGCACTACATCGATATAAATGTGGAGAGTGTTGAATTAATGGAGAGTAAGTTGACTCCAGAGGGACCTGTGTATGAAATCATTGAGAGCGTGATGTTATGAAGTTGAACTCAAAGGGAATAATTCTAGTTTTTTTCATGAGTCTCCTGTTGCTTAATTTAGCTATTGGTATAGAGCCATTAGCTGAGACCGAGGAGTACGCATTACTTTCAGCTGATGAATACGTTTTCAGGTTTCCTTTATCACAGGATAGGCCTGATCTGAGTGAAAGCGTGACTTTGAACAACAGGTATTCTCTGAATTTGATTCCAAGCATAACCGTGGGTGGAAGATCGCACACGATATCCCCTGGGGAGCTTGAGAGAAACTTTTTCAGTCGTCCAAGAGACACTTACTCCTTTAGTTTCAGTGGGGAAGCTCCAACCGCGATAATGGAGCAGGAGATAGATTTCAAGGAGGATAACGTGGTTTTAAGGACCCTGGTGACCAACATCGCTCAGGAAGAGCAGAAGATAAATGTGTGGTACGACCTTGAAGGTGAAGAAAGATTAGGCATATTCATAGCTAGTGAAGTTGATGAGGAAAAGGATAGGTATGCGGTGGTTTCGAAGAAGGATCACCTGGGCCTTAGTTTAGGGGTAACTTCCACGCACCCGATAGTTGGTGAAGAGGCTTTCATGGATAGGATGGTGTTCTCCGTCATGGGCTCGGAGACTGTTCAACCGGGTAAGACCATGGAGATGCGCGTGATAATCACCCCGATAAACGTCCAGTTGTCTAATACACCCTATGAATTCAGCTCCGAGTACCTCGGTCACATGGAGAATCCTTTGGTGAATGCGGAGGGACAGATAAACATGGTTCCAGTCGAAGGATCACTTTCAAACAAGGTTCAGAGCATCTTGGATCACTTAACTCAGGAAAAAGAACTTACAAGAGAGGAATTTGAGTTCATAGAGGATTCAGACATAAGTAAAACTAGTCTAAATAGCTTGGAGGCATCTTTGGCCTTCAAAGAACTATGTAAGATTCAGGGAGTCCCTTGTAGGTTAGTTATAGGTGAAGAAGCTACCTTCTATTACTCATGGATAAGGGCCTTGGAGGAAGATGGTTGGGTGGATGTGGATCCATCTAGAGGAGTTAAGAGCGCACCCTTAATCTACGATGAGATATACAGTGAACCTCTTCCAATGTACACCGAGGTTTCAGGCACATACATCACCCCTGAAACGTATCTGGAAGCAACCTCTTTTTTGAACGATGTGGGTAGACCCCGCCCCCTTGGGTTACTACTATTAATCTTGGCTCTGGTGGTGGTTCTAACGGCTTTAGGGTACTTTGTACTTACTATAGAGATAAGTAAAAGTTCTCCTGAGACTTTGACCACGGAAGAAGTTTCATTAGAGGGAGAGTACATCGTTAATTCCGATAAGAGTGATGTTGAGGATCCTTCAGCCCTTCCTGTATTCGAGAAGGTCGTTGATGAAGGAGGGGTTGTAGATGTATCGAAGTACTCGGAGGAAACAGGTTACTCGGAGGAGTTCATCAAGGACAGCCTGAGGTACTTGAAGGAACAGGGATGCATAGAGTTGAAAGACTCCGCTATAAACAAAGAGTTCATGAGGTTGGAGAGAGAATTGAAGAAGGATGAGGAGAAGAAGACACCTCTGAGCATCTTAAAGGAAAAACTGTCTCTTTTACTGAAGCGCAAGTAGTTAAGTGTTTTTGTGACCTTTTAAACTGGTTCTAGATCTTCCACTATAACTCTTTTACCATTTATCTTGTCTAAAACTTTTTCTGGGCCTTCATAGTAGTCGGTTATGAATGAGAGTATTTTTTCGTAGTCCATGATGTTTTTCTCAACTAGGTACTCCAGTATCGCTTGCCTTATCCTTAGTTCTTTGCTTACTTGGTTCTTGGTCTTCCCAGTATTTTCCGCTATGCTCTCGATTATGTGGGAGGGTAGGTTTGTTCTTTCTACGCCATCTCCCTTTTTACTTGATTTGTATATATCGTTCAGTAGTATGTGTTCTCCTAGGACCTTGACCTCGGATATCTGCGTTACTTTACGTTTTAATCCTTTGTTGGGCAGCTGCATTCTATGCTGCATCACTATGAGATCCAGTAATGAGAACATTGCTTTCGGAACGTTCATAGGATTACTTCTTAGCCTAAGTATTGTTTCCCTAGGTGAATTGGCGTGCAGCGTGCTCATGACTCCCTGGTGACCTATGTCCATCGCGGTGAACATCGTTTCTGCTTCTTTTCCCCTGACTTCCCCTACCACGACCCTATCTGGCCTCATCCTTATGGAGTTCTTCAGTAGATCATCGAGCGATAGCCCCGTATCGTAGTTTCCTGGTCGTGATTCAAGTTGAACCCAGTTGCTCCTGTTACGGAGGTTCAGTTCAAGAGTGTCCTCTATCGTCACCATCCTGTCCTCTGGGGGAATGAATATTGAGAGATTGTTCAAAGTGGTTGTTTTTCCGCTTCCTGTGCTTCCAGCGATGATTATGTTTGATGGGTGAACACCCATTCCTTCCACGCAGAGCCAGAGGAAGGCCATTGCTTCAGATGTGATTGTTCCATTCTTTATGAGCTCAGTTACAGTGAAGGGTTTTTTCCTGAATTTTCGAATCGTTAGTGTTGACGCATGGGGTGATGCTGGTGGTATCGTAGCGTTTACTCTGGATCCATCGGGAAGACGCGCGTCTAGAAGAGGGTTACTTTCGTTTATCTCTTTTCCTACAAATTCAGCTACTTTTTTAGCTATCATCCTGATGTCTTTTTCTTTTTGGAAGACCACGTTGGTTTCGCATATCCCGTAGTCCCTGTCAAAAACGAATACCTTTTTTCCTGCTCCATTGACCATCACTTCCTCTAGTTTATCGTCCTTCATGAAGCCCGTTAACACACCCAACCCTATCAATTCATTTAGAAGGTGTTTAGCGACCTTTCTCTTGTTCTCCACGTAGGGAGCGACGTTCCCGATGAACTGAGAAATTCTTTCTATAAGTTCCTCGCTCGGAAAAAGTGAATCTATTCTTTTCGGAAGGACGTCCTCAAGTTCCTTAACCTTCTCTATGAACCTAACCCTTTCCTTATCCTTCAGGTAGATCACTTCAAGCTCTTCGAGGGTCCTATCCTCATCCAGTGTATTCCTCACCACTTTGATGAATTCCTTTTCTTTCTCCGTGATACTCCCCAAGTCTAATTCATACTTGTTCCATGGTTTTCCCTGCCTTATTTCGCAGGAATTCCTCTTCTCAAGAAGTATGTTTGGCATGTTTATCTTTTCCTTATCTCCTCTTTTCCACTTCGCTTATCGAGAAAAGCATAGTGGTTACCTATTCAACCAACTTAATTAATGGTAAGAAGACATATAAATATTTAGGATGTAAATAGAACAGATTCGCGCTTAAACTCTGTTCTTTTCTGACCAGGGGGAACGAAGGATGTCCAAGACCTATTCACGAAGCAGATTCGATGAAACCATCGAGAAGGTTGCTAAGTCCCTAGAGTTAAGACCAGGTACTGAGGAAGATATAGAGGATCTGAAGAAGAGCATAATGAGTAAGATAGAGGACATGGGTTATGAGGCAGTTGCGGTGGGTTCCTCCGCCAGAGGCACTTACCTGCCCGAGAAGATAGACGTGGACATATTCTTCTACCTACCGGGAGAAACACCTAGAGAGGATTTAGAGAGGATAGGCCTTGAAGTGGGCAATAAAGCCCTCTCTGAGTACTCCCCGGAAACACACTATGCTGAACACCCTTACGTCAAAGCAGAGATAGGTAAGATAGATGTAGAGATAGTCCCCTGCTACAAGATAAAGGACAAAATAACTTCAGCAGTGGACAGGAGCCCACTACACCACAGATACCTGATTGAAAGATTGGATGAAGATAAAAAGAAGGAGATTAAGCTCCTCAAGAAGTTCCTTAGGAACATGAATTGCTACGGAGCCAAAGAAGAAGTCCAGGGATTCTCCGGGTTCCTGTGTGAACTCTTAGTTCTAAAGTACGGCTCGTTCAAAGCAGTACTGGAATCCGCTTTAAAATGGAAGAGAGGGAAAGTGATAGACCTGGAGGAACACGGTGAAATCTCTTTCAAAGACCCCTTAGTAGTGATCGATCCGGTTGACCCTGAAAGGAACGCGGCAGCAGCCGTTTCAGAGGAAAAACTAGGCAGATTCATGGTTAACTCCAAGAAGTTCCTTGAGGAACCAACCACCGAGAACTACGAAAACAGCATCACCATCAACAAGAACCTCCTCAGGAACAAAAACCTCCTACTCATCACCATCCCTTACCCAAAAGATACCGTGAGTGAGATAGCATGGAGCCAACTAAGAAAGATGAACGATGACCTGGTTAAAACACTTCAGGAAAAAGAGTTCGAAGTATATCGATCGGTGCACTGGGCAGATGAAAAGAAAAACACATGCATCTTACTGGACCTAAGAAACACCAAGTTACCCAAATACCAGAAACACAGAGGACCCCCTTTCTACCTCAAAGACCACTTAAACAAGTTCACAGAAGAAAACGAAGAAGTATTCGTGGAGGGAAACAGAGTATACTCCTGGAGAAAAAGAGAAGAAAAAGAAGTTGAGCAAGCAGTCAAGAACTTCCTTCAAGACACGAAAAGGATACCATCCCGATACAAAGAACAGACTGAAGAAGCTGAAGTAACCACTAACCTGAAGAAAATCCTGAAGAAAAAAGAAGTTGTAAAAGAGTACCTACGGCCTTAAAGAAGACCACTTCAAATAACCTTTCCGCCCGTGTACTTAAGATCTCCCTTGTCTTTCCTCTTCTGTTCCTCATTATCCTTCTCATCTGAGTCATCCATCATCGCTATCACCTTTGAACAATAAACGCAGGAAGTATAAAAAAGTTGTTAAAATGTAGTGCCTAAATCCTTCTGAAACGAACGATTGTAGTGCCTAAAACTCGTTTTTGTTCAGGCTTTTTTCAAAAGTTTGCAGCGCCCTCACTGGGATTTGAACCCAGGCAACATCCTCCGCAAGGACGTATCCTAGTCCACTAGATCATGAGGGCATGAACGAAACCTGGTCACGTGAATCCAGAAACAAGTTGAAACCAATGTAACCACATATATTTATATCTCCACAGATAAAAATAAGTCAACTTGTTTTAGTGAAAAAACAGCAAACACGAAGAGGAGCGAAAAACATGATGAGATGCACATCCTGCCACAAAGAAGTGACCGACAACTACGTAAAGTTCAAGTGCCCAGCATGCGGAAAAGAACAGATAAACCGGTGCAACGAATGCAGGAAGAAAGTAGTAGGATACAAATGCAGCGAATGCGGATTCAGGGGACCCTGAAAATAATTTAACGTAACTAGGAGTGATTTCAATGGGAAAAGTAATGGTAGTATTCAAAATATATCCTGAAGAAGGAACAAAACCACAGGACATAATGGATCAACTGGACAAAGTAAAAGACATAAAAAGCGCTAAAAGAGAACCAATAGCATTCGGCCTAGAGGTAATAAAAGCAGGTGCATTGATACCTGACGATGACAACCCCGACAGAGTCGAAAAAGAACTAAGGGAAAAAATAGAAGGATACAGAGACATAGAACAAGGTGAAGCAACGCTAATATCCTGAATAAACCCCCTAAAAACAGTTTTCACTCACGCAACCGAGCACCCTGACCAAAGCCTTTATAAATGCAAAAAGGGTAATTACTATAGAGATTCTAGTTCCAGAAATACTATTCTTATATGGAAAACCAAAGGAGAAGATGCCCTGAAGAAACCATCCACGAGGAACCATGGCCCCCCGACCACGGAACACAACCGAATAGGAAAAAAATAAAAAATAAAGAACTAAAAACGGACTACTACTATGACTGAAAAATCCAAGTGCTCTGACTGCGGCTCAAAGCGACTCAAAGAAGACTACGGCCGAGGAGAAGTATACTGCGAAGACTGCGGCCTAGTACTAGATGACAAAATAATAGATGAAGGAATGGAATGGAGAGCCTTTACCCATGAAGAATCCCAGGAAAAAGCGAGAACAGGATCCAGCCACTCATACACCAGAGTAGATAAAAACCTATCAACAGAGATAGATCAATTCGGAAGAGACAGCAGAGGAAAGAAACTATCAAGCGAGAAAAAAGCGAAGATGAACAGCATAACCCGGTGGCACAAAAGACTAATCTACTCCGACTCAAAAGCAAGAAACCTCTCAGTAGCCCTAAGTCAACTGAAAAGGATGTCCTCAGTACTAGGACTATCACAGAGCGTCATGGAAGAAACCTCAAGACTCTACCGAAGAATACTAGAAAAAGGACTAGTGAAAGGAAGAGTAATCGAAGAGATACTAGTAGCAACACTCTACATAGTCTGCAGAAAAAGAGGAATACCACGAACACTAGAAGAACTAAGCGACGTAGCAGGATCAGGAGCAAGCGAAAAAGCAATAGGAAGAACCTACCGAATGCTCAAAAGCGAACTAAACCTAGACGTGCCCCTACCAGACCCCGCTGAATTCGTACCCAGATACGCAGCCAAGCTCGAACTATCCGGAACAATACAGCAAAAAGCAAAAAGAATCCTCAAAGAAGCAAAAGAAAAAAGAATAGTATCAGGAAAAGGACCAACAGGAGTAGCAGCAGCAGCACTATACCTCGCAGCCAAGATGGAAGGAGAAAAAAGAACACAAAAAGAAGTATCCGAAGCAGCAAGCGTCACCGAAGTCACAATAAGAAACAGGTACCGAGAACTAAAGGAAAACATAGCCCTAGAAAAAATATAGAAAACCCAGCCAAACATTTATTTCTCAAACCCAGGAAGTATACCAATGATAAAAACACTCCAACTCAAAAACTGGAAGACCCACGAAGACACCGAACTAGACTTCACGAAAGGAACCAACGTCATAATCGGTGAAATGGGCACAGGAAAAACCAGCGCCCTAGAAGCAATAAGCTACGCGTTATTCGGAACATACCCATCCCTATCCTCCAGAGAAACAACACTAGACCAAACAATACGCAACACGCCACACGAAAAAGACAAAGCAGAAGTCAAACTAACCTTCAAAGTCAACGGAGAAAACTACACAGTCAAAAGAACCATCGAAAAAGGAAAAGGAACAACCGAAAGCGAACTAAGAAAAAACGATGAATTGATAGAAAGCCCAAGCACAGTAAAAGTAACCAACGCAGTTCAAAGAATACTTAAAATGAACTACGACCTATTCTCAAAAGCAGTCTACACAGAACAAAACAGGATGGACTACTTCCTCGAAATAAGCAAAGGAGAAAGAAAAGAAAAAATAGATCAACTACTAGAACTCCACAGATGGGAAGAATCAAGGAAAAAACTAACCAGAACCATAAACATACTCAGGGAAAAAGCAGCCTCCGAGAAAGAAAGATCAAAAGAAACCCCGGAGATAAAGGAGATTCCAGCGATAAAGAAAGGCCTGGAAAAAATACAGGAAAAAATACAGGAAGACAAAAAAGAACTCGTGAAGACAGAGGAAAAATTGGAACAGAAGAAAAAAGAGTACAAAGAAACACGGGAAAAAGCAGAAAAACACGGAGAACTCAGTAAAAAAGTAGAAAGGAACCAAGAAAGAGTAAAGTACCTAGAAAAAGACTTAAAAGATCTCCCTAAAGCCGAAGAAGAAACCCAAGTCAATCAAAGGATAAAGAAACTCAAAGAAAAGAAAGAGAGAATCAGGGAAAAAGAGAAAAAACTCAACTCAATCAAAACCCTCCTAAAAACCACTGAAGAAAGAATAAAGAAACTAACAAACAAGAAAAAAGAAAAAGAAGAAGAAATAGAGAAGATAAAAGTAGGAAAAGAAGTGAAAAAACAACTTGAAGAAACAGCAACCAAGTTAAAAGAAATACAGAAAAAGATCTCCGAAAAGAAAGCTGAGAAAGAGAAAATAATACAGGCCCTACAAGAAGAAGCGAAACACCTACAAACAATACTCAAGGAAGAAACAGAGTGCCCAACCTGCGGAACCAGCCTAACGGGAGGCAGAAAAGAAAAAGTAGAGAAAGAAAAAAAAGAGAAAGTAGAGAAAATCAAGAAAAAGAAGCAGGAACTAGCGAAAGAGATTCAGGAACTAGAAAAAGAAGAATGGAAGGAAGAAAAAACCCAGGAAAGACTGAAAAAACAAGAAAAACAACTCGAGGTAAAAACAAACCTAAAAAAAGAACTAGAAGGAATTCAGGAAGAACTGAAAGAAGAACAAGACCAACTGAAAAAACTTGAAAACAAAAAAGAAAACATAAAGATAACTGAAAAAGAAGAAGAAGTGGAAAAAAACCTTAAACACGAAGAAAGAAAGAAAGAGTACCTTAAGAAGAAAAAAGAAAAAGAAGAAACCCAGGAAAAACTAATCAAGCACCAAGAACAACTTAAAGAAATCAAGTTCAACGAAGAAGAATTCAAGGAACTATACGAAGAACTCAAGACCCTAGACAAGGAAGGAAGCCTAATCAAACAAGAAATCCACAGCAAGAAGCAACTCAAACTAGAAAAAGAAAAGAACCTGAACAACCTGGAAAAACAGAAAAAAGAGAAGGAAAAATCCAGAAAAAAAGCAGCATACATCGAGAAACAATTGAACCACCTCCAAGTATTCAAAACATCACTGAGAAACGTTCAAAGCCACCTAAGAGAAAGATTCATAGAAGAAACCAACTCAGCCTTAAACATGGTCTGGAACAAACTATACCCCTACAGAAACTACGAAGACCTAAGAATGAACATAGATGAAAAAGGAGACTACATCCTCGAAGTCAAAGAACCAAGCAGAGGCTGGATAAACGTAGAAGGAAGAGCATCAGGTGGAGAAAGAACCACCGCCAGCCTATGCTTAAGAATATCCCTAGCACTAGTACTCACAAAAGAGCTATCATGGATAGTGCTAGATGAACCCACACATAACCTAGATGAAAACGCAGTAAGCGAACTAAGTGTAGCACTCGGAGAGTACCTACCCGAGATGGTAGAACAAGTATTCATAATAACACACGAATCAAGACTAAAAGAAGCATCCTCAGGAACCTTCTACAGGTTTTCAAGAAACAAAGAAGAAAACGAACCAACCGTGGTAGACAAGATATGATCCCTAAATAGCCTTCTTCTCTTTAGCGACCAAGCTAGTTAAGTAACCAGCCATTATGTTCCTATCAACCTTCGATAAAGGAAGATCCATGCCCTTCAGAACCTCTTTGTTCTTCTTGAAATCCTCTGTGAAACCATCCTTCCTCTTTTCAAATACCTTCTCAGCTTTTCTTTTAACTATCCTCGTTCTCTGCTTACCCAATTACCTCACCTTTCACGTTTAATTCTTCTTCTTTTCCACTAGGGTGTCTCCTAACCACTAATATGGGGAGAGATCCTTCCTTGAACTCTGCTTCCGCTACATCCACTGAATCAGTTGGCCCTTCTTCTTTTAAGAGTGTTGGGGCCCCCATAGATATTTGAAGGGCTCTAGCGGACTTGATTCTCGCTTTTTCAAATCTTGTTAACACTTTTAATCACCTGTAGTTCTTTCTTGTAGTTATCCGTCCATGTATGCTTTAACTAGTTCATAAGCTTTGTTTATAGCTTCTTCCACTTGTTTTTCGTTCTTTACTCCCGTGCAAATCATCTTACCGTTCTTGAATAGCAGTAAGCTTGCAGCAGGTTTCTTCAATTTTAATATTGCTCCTGGGAATTGCTCTGGTTCGTACTCTACATTGTCTACTTCCATTGCAACTCCATACAAATCGACTTCTTTTCCTAAGTTGGCCGATGCAACCATGTTTACGACTTCATATTCCACTTTAGCCATTTTATCACCTTTTTCCAAAAGTAGTTATTTATATTGTTTTTATATGGGTTAATCGTGGTTTATAAAGGTAATCGGGAGAGTTCACATGAATGCTTCTGCATCCTTGCTTTTCCTTTCTAGTTCCTCTTCGTATTCTTTGGCTTGTACCTCGAGGTCTTTTCCTAGGTCCCTTTCACTCGATATTCTTTGTCTAATCTTCAAGAAAACTGGGTTTCTTACTGCTGAACCCGTTACCATGGCTTCTCCGACTTGGAGAGTTGTTAAAGTGTCTAGAGATGCTTCATCTATTCCTTCACTTGTTTTTCCTATGTGTTGTAGGTCGTGTGGATTCGTTATCCTCATCACCACCTGCGTACTGCATTGGCTTAGGGCTGTTGTGGATAGCTTCATTGGTCTCTGGCTTATTAGGCAGAGTGATGCCCCGAACTTTCTTCCTTCTCTTGCTATTGTTTCCACTATGTTCTTCGCCATCCTTGTTTCTGATTCCCCTGACTCCTTAGCGAAGTTGTGTGCTTCTTCGAGGAACAGTATGAATGGAGGTATCTCCCTGTTTCTTCTCTTGGTGAATAGTCTTTCCGAGATGTATGATACTAGCACCTGTTTTTCTTTTTGTTTTATCATCTTGCTCATATCTACTATGGATAGTTTTCCGGGTTTAACGAGCTCAGATACGCTTGAACCGGTTTCTGAGAACATCTCGCTATCTAGGTGACCTAACCAAGAAACTAGTGCGCCTTGTAGCTTTTCGTTCATCTCTTTATCTGATAGTATCTGGTTTATTATGTCCTGTATAGCGTAGGGATTTCCTTCTCTTTTTAGCATAGCTATCGCGTGAGATAGTTCTCTTTCTTGTGCTTTGCTCATTCCCGGTAGGAACAGTGAAAAATCAGATACCCCTAGTGATGATACTGGTATCTTGTAGTTTTCTCCTTTGACTACCTTTACCTTGTTTCTATATTCATTGGTATCAGCGAAGCCAGCGTACTCTCCGTGAAGATCCATTACTACCGCAGCGGGCCTTCCTTCTTCTTTTGTTCTTGAAAGAAGTTCCTCTATTAGTACAGATACTGTGTGTGTTTTTCCCGCTCCTGTTTGAGCTAAAACCGCTAGGTGTTTCTGGAAAACTTCTGTAACTCCTAACTTAACTTCTGTACCGTGGTGTTCCAGTTCCCCTATTTTCATTCCGTCTTCTTTAAAGTTTAGGAACGTTTTCAGCGTGTCGTTGTCTGGTTCCCTTACTTGTTCTCCCGGTGCAGGGGGCTTAGTTGGTCTTTTGACTATTTCCCCGTTGTAGACTCCGAGTGACCTTACTTTGCCCACCGTGTACTCCCATTCCTTCGTGGGGAACCTGTTTGAAACTTCTTCCCCTATCCTAGATAACTGTGAGACCGATTCTGGTTGATCGAAGTACTTGTTGGCTTTTACCATGTCTTTTATTATTCCTATTACTCTTCCTTGTGTGGTATCAAACTCCACGTACTGGTTTTTGTCCACCATCTCTTCATGTGTCACGAACGCTACTTCCGTTGGCGTTGGTGTGTCCATCGTTGTTATGATTCTTCCTATTGTTTTACCCATATTCTTTCACATACTTTATCTGTTTCTTACTTGAAAGGCCTTTTGTTTCTCCTTTCATCCATCAGTAGAGAGTCTTCCCCAACTCTACTCCTTACCCTGTCCACTATCATGCTCGCTTCTTTTTCAGTTAACTTTGCCCTTAGGTCTGCCTCTATCAGGGGTGCCGGGTAGGAGTAGTCCCGGGATACCTTTGAGACCGCGTTCAGGTCCCTGGTTATTTCGCTTGGTTCCTTGAACGACTCGAGGTACTCTATTCTAAGTGGCCTGTCTTCTTCAACGACTTTTAGGTAGGTTCCTTTGATTTTTTCACTTATTTCCCGTGGAAAAGACCTCAGGACAGGGTGGTTTGAGACGTCTCTTGAGTAACTAAATGTTTCCGTTCTTTCCCCACTTCTGAGAACGTAGTTAAGTAGAACAGTATCAATCGTATCGATGCCTTCTCTCGCTGAGATCACCCTTGCTTTACTATCTTCGACCACTCCAACCACCTGCACGCCTTCCTTTTGAGATAGTGTGAATAGTTCTTGGTACTTCTCTATGAGTCTCTTGTAAACTGTCTCTGCTTCCTTTTCTGCTCTGGGTTTGTCACTTGGTCTTGGGACTATGGATCCATCCATCAGAAGGTAGTCTGTCTTGGTGTCCCTTATGGACTTTATCGCTGTATCGACCTCCTCGAGAGCTCGTAGCAACGAAGGTTTCTTGTTGGAGTCGTTCGGTTCGGATGGATAGAGCTTCATCTTTCTGTTAAGGTTGGGGAAGTAATTGACTTCCTTTAACTTGTTTTCGCTGTAACTCATTCGAGCAGCATAAGCTCTAGTTACCACCATGTGTATTCCGTGGAACTTCTTAACGATTAATCCCCCGTCCACACCCGTAAAGGAACAGTTTAGGTCCCCTTCATCGACCTCGTGGATTAACTCTCTCTTCCCCCTCAACCTTTCAGCTTCTTCCCGAATCCTTCGGGACTCTTCAGATATCTTCCTAGAGATATCCTCTATCTCCTGGTCCATGGGAAACTTATTGTGCTCAAAGTTAAAGTACTTAATCGAACCCAGCGCCACCGGGGGCTAAAGTTATTAAGTGTAGAAATACTACTTTAAGCATGTTTAAACAAGTAATCCTGATGAGGAAGGACCTCGGAATGAGCAAGGGAAAGATAGCTGCTCAAGCGTGTCACGCCGCCATAGGGGCCTACAGGGAATCCATAGACCTATACCCAGATAAGACAAGAGCATGGATGCGAGAAGGTGGAAAGATAGTTGTTCTATGGGTGAAGAACAAAGCAGAGCTCATAGAGATAGATAAAGAACTCCCTTCCAAGATTCCAAAACAAGGAGTGGTCGACGCGGGCCACACCGAAATTGAGCCCGGAACCAGAACATGCATGGGATTAGGACCCTGGGAAGAAGAAGATCTAGACGCATACACCGGACACTTAAAAATGGTTAACTGAGGTAATATAATGGCAACCAACTACCAGAGAGGATACCAACTTGAATACAAAGCGAAGAAGATATTCGAAGAAGCAGGGTGGCTAGCCACAAGGAGCCCAGCATCACACTCCCCAATCGATCTCTACGTCATGGGGAAAGAAAAGAACATCCTGGTACAGTGCAAAACAACGAGCAAAGATAGGCTATACGTCTACGGGCTAAAAGAACTTATAGAAACCGCTAAAAAGAACGACGCAATACCTCTACTAGTGTACTCCCTGAGATACACTCCCCCCTACGCGATGGAAGTAAAGGATGAAAAGGTTAAAGTAAAGAGAGACGAAGAACATAAAGAACTAAAAGAGTACGTGACAAAAAAAAATGGAAGGTGAATAAAATGGGAGTAGGAATAGAAATAGGAGACATGATGAACAAAGCGGTCATAACCGTGAAACCAAACGACTCAATATACAAAGTAGCCAGCACGATGGCGAACACAGACATAGGAGGCGTAGTAGTAGTACAAAACAAAGAAATCAAGGGAATAATCACTGAAGGAGACATAATCTCTGAGATAGTATCAAAAAAAGCAGACCCCGAGAAGATAAAGGTTTCCGAGATAATGAAGAGCCCCGTCAAGACAATCAAAAAAGAAACCGACCTCGAAGAAGCAATAAAACTAATGTGCAACCTCAACATAGAGAGACTACCAGTAGTAAACGATGAAGGGCACCTAATAGGCATAGTCACGGAGAGAGACATGACCAAAGCAGAACCAGGACTAATAGAACTATTAAGAGAAAAAGAAGCAGTAACAGCAATGAAAACCTGGAGCGAAGAAGAAGTAGACGTAACAGGACTATGTGAAGAATGCGGAGACTACTCAGAAAGACTAACAGAACACAACGCGAAACTACTCTGCTCACGCTGCAAAGAAACAGAGTTCTAGGAGGAAGATACAATGGAAACAGGAATAACCGCTAAAGACATAATGGAAAAAGAAGTGCCAGCAGTATCCCAAAACGATCAACTAGCCAGAGTCAGAAACATAATGCTAAGAAGAAAAACAAACAAGCTACTGGTTCACGACGATGAACTAAAAGGAATAATCACGGAGAAAGACGTAGCAAGAACACTAACAGAAGAAAGACGACCAATAGACGAAGTAAGAGTAAGAGAAATCATGACACGTTCACTAATAACCTCAAAACCAAGCAAAAAACCAGAGGAACTAGCTGAAATCATGATAAATAACAAGATATCTGGAATCCCAATAATCCAAGGAGAAAAGCTACTGGGAATGGTAACAAAGAAAAACCTCGTTCAGTACTGCTCAGACTACTACAGAGGACTAACAAAAGTAGAAGACCAAATGACGAAAGAAGTCAAGACCATGAAGGAACTACAATCACTATTCCACGCTGAAAAAGAGATGCGGGAAAAAGGAATCTCCAGAATCGTAATAACAAAAGAAGAAAAACCAGTGGGCATCGTAACGGAAAGAAACATCTCACTAGCAACCAGAGGACTAAAACCAAACAAAATAACGTACAAATCAACGGATGAAGAAGGAAACATACACAAAAGACAGAGAATCCTGCCAATGATAGTGGGAGACGTCATGCAGACAGACCTAAAAACAATCAACAAGAAAAGCGACGCAGCAAAAGCCGGTGAAAGAATGATACAAGAAGGAGTAGGAAGCCTAATAGTAGAAGAAAAAGGAAAACTAGCTGGAATCATAACAAAAACCGACCTAGTAAACTTCCTAGCAGAAAACAAATAAAGGTAAACTTAAAAAACAAGGCACACAGAAACATAGTAGAAACCTTACATTCACCAAGTTAACAGCTTAATCAATACGTGGTTAACCCAATCACGAACTCACATTCACTCGAAGAAAACCAAAGGAAGAGAAGAAGAGAAGGGAAGACCGCTATTTTTGATTAAAGTGAAGTAGCTTGGTTAAAGGAACAAGTGAACAGATGAAGTTCGAAGAACTACAGAAAGTGCTTGAGGAACTAAAAGAAGACAAAAGAAAGAAGATAGTAGAAGGGAAAAACGATAAAAAAGCACTGGAAAAGTTCGGAATCACAAACATAGAAACAATCGAAACAAGACCCCTAACACAGATAACATCACGAGAAAAAGAAAAAGAAGTAATACTACTCACCGACTACGATCGAAGGGGAAAAACAAAGTCCAAGAAACTAATAACGCTATTCAGAGCAGAAGGAATAAAGACAGACCTAAACTACAAGAAAAAACTTGGCAAACTAAAAGGAATGAGCGAAATAGAGGAAATACCCTCAAAATACAACGAACTAAAAGGTGAATAAAATGGGAAAAACATATATAGACACTGTTAAATACCTCATAAAAGCAAACATAGAGACAGATGGAATAGTAGAAAAACCAGACGTCGTAGGAGCCATATTCGGACAAACAGAAGGGCTACTAGGGGACGAACTAGACCTAAGAGAACTACAAAAAAGCGGAAGAATAGGTAGAATAGAAGTAGAGATAAGCACAAAATCCGGTAAATCCGTAGGAACAATACTAGTGCCTTCAAGCCTAAACGCAGACAACACGAGCGCCCTAGCAGCAGCACTAGAACAAATAGAAAGAGTAGGGCCCTGCGAAGCAAAGATAGACGTAGAATCAGTCAGAGACACGAGAACAGAAAAAAGAGAAAAAGTCATAAAAAGAGCACAAGAAATCAGAAGAAGACTAATGAGAGAATCAAGACCAGAAAGCAGAGAAATAAGCAAAGCAGTAAGAGAAAGCGTGAGGCAAGCAGAACTAGTTAAGTACGGGCCAGAGAAAATAGCAGCAGGACCAGACATAGAAGAATCAGACGACATAATCGTAGTAGAAGGAAGAGCCGACGTTCTAAACCTATTGAGATCAGGAATAAAGAACGTAATAGCTCTACACGGTAAAAAAGTCCCGAAAACAGTAGCTGAACTGACCAAGAAAAAGACAGCAACAGCGTTCGTAGATGGAGACAGAGGCGGAAAACTAATAATAAAACAACTAGCAGACGAAGCAGAAGTAGACTACGTCGCCAAAGCACCTGACGGAAAAGAAGTAGAAGAACTAACACAGAAAGAGATACTGAAGTGCCTCAGAAGAAAAGTAAGCCTAGAGCAGTTCATGACCGAAAACTTCAGAAAAACAACAAGAAAAAGAACAACAAGAAAAACAACCAAGAAAAAGACCAAGAAACCCTACGAAGAAGAAGTCAAGAAACTGAAAGGAACACTAAAAGGCATACTGATCAACAAGAAAGGAGACAAAGTAGCCAAAGTAGACGTCAGGGACCTAGCAAAGGAAATGAAGAAACACGAAGACCTAGAAACAGTCGTGTTCGACGGAATAATAACCCAGCGAATGATCGACATAGCCAACACCAAGAAGATCAATCAAGTAGTAGGAACCAAGAAAGGAAAAGTAAAAGACAGCAAAAACGTGGAGATAGTCATAGTGAGGTAAGAACCTCACTAAACCTTCTTTATTTATTCTTTATGTTGATTTGACTTTAGTTTCTGTGATGCTATTTTCAGGATACCTATCAACGCTAGGAAACCTATTGCCACAGCCAGTATCAGTGGTTCAGTTGGTT
>PWMI01000095.1 GCA_003558235.1 Candidatus Iainarchaeum sp. | reverse complement strand
TTTTAACTGTCTTTTTAGAACATCCAGGCGAGTTGTTTTATTTGTTTCCTCAAGTTCGTTTCTACCTAGTTCTTCTAACTTCTCTTCGGCTTCCTGAGTGGTGAGTCCTTTTGACATGTTTCAATGCCTCCTTATCACTGGTTCAGATAAAATCGCGTTACGTATATCATATTGTCATTGAGTATGCTCATTGGACTTTAAACTTATCTTACATTAATTCTTTTCGTTGGAGTTCAATGTAGTGCCTAAAATAATTATTGCAAACCTTTTTAAGTAGCATTTCCATATCTATATATGGTGATGATGGTGGGTAGTCTATTGCAGAGAAGAAGAAAAGAAAGGTTAAGTAAAAAGAGATTAGAGGCCAATACGGTTAAGGAAGCAATGAAAAAAAGAATAGAAAAAGAGAAAAAAAGAAGGAATTACCGACCAATGTAAAAGAGTTCATAACGAAAGAAGGAGTAGTGGCTCAGACAGCTATGCTTAATCTTGAAAAAGGGGAAAAAAGCCACTTCGTGCAAATTAAGGGTAAATTACCACAGGAAAAAAGGAAAAAAGAAAGAATAGTAGAAGAATGGATACCTAAAGCAGAGGGCTTAGGACGCCACATGGATCCTAAGAAAAAAGAATGGTTAAGAAAACACGAGAAAGAGGTTATAGATCAATCTGCAGAGATACTCAAAGAATTAATAAAAAAAGGAGTTGAACACATGGACATAGCACACGAAAACCTTCTAGTAGAACAAGGAAAAAAGGGAAACCCTCACTTGACACTGATAGACTTTGGATTATCAAGAGTAACAAGAAAAGGATTAGAAAAAACAAGAATGATGAAACCACACACTAGAGACATCAAACAAATGACTGAAACCATCACAAGAAGCCTCGCGAGAAACAAAAAAGAAGAAAGAGAAATAAAGAGAAAAATAGGAAAAAAAATAGCTCGAGCGCTAGAGAAAAAAATAGAAAAAGAATTTTAACTCAATTGCTTCATGTTTATAAAGCAGGCAAGGATAAAGGTATGTAGTAGCAATGGAGGTGTATATTTTGCAAGGAACTGTTAAGTTCTTCCACAACAGGAAGAAGTACGGATTCATAACTCCCGATGACGGAGGCGAGGATCTTTTCTTCCACATAAGCGCTTTAGAAGAAGGCGTAGACGTAGGAGAAGGCGATTCTGTTGAATTCGAATTAGAACAAGGCGACAAAGGACCAAAAGCTATTAACGTAACCAAACTTTAAGGTTCACATAGGCTAAAGGTAAAGTCGATTAAATCAATTAATTTTTCCAAAGTTTTTCATTTTAGAACACTTTTACGTGAAAAAGAGAGTTGAATTAGGTATGGGTCACGAAGCAGAGGGATACGAAAAAAAGTTTTTAACTCGATTCCTGATGGTGGTGGCTATACTGGTAGTTTACGTGACACTAGTATCGTTCCTATTCAGCTTCTCCTTCAATCTTTTTAGTGGACCTTACTGCGACTGCAGCGTCTCACTCACATGGATCCTTACACTCCTATCAGCAACTGGTATAATGGTAGGAATGTTGATATACTACTTCCTAATAGGCTCCTTCAAGAGAGAAAAGAGAGATATAGAAGAGAATGTGAATGCGACACTTAATTTACTACCATCCTCCGAAAGAAAAATAGTTGAGATTCTAATAGAGAAGGGTGGAAAAGAACATCAGAACAATATAGTTGAAGAAACAGGATTCAACAAAGCCAAGGTTTCAAGAAGAATATCTGGACTTGTGGATAAAGGGATAGTCGAAAAGAAGAAGGTTGGAATGAGTAACCTCATAGTTCTCAAGGAGCCATTCTCAGATCTATACCTGGATCAAAAGGATTAGGTTAATTCTTACTATGGGAAGATATGTAATGTTTCTTGTTTCGCCTATTGAAACTAATGTTTTTAAGTAGTTACAGCATACAATATTTAGTGACGATGAGGAGAACAAGATGTTTGCGAAGAAGAATCTATTAATAGCGTTTTTGGTGACCTTCCTTCTACTTTCAGGTGTAGCCATCGCATATGGAGATGGAGTGAACACGGAGGGGGAAACTACTCATGAAATCCCCATATTCGGCGAGGTAAGAGCAGACAGTTCCTTATTAGTCCTTACACTGGTAATAGCATTCATAGATGGATTTAACCCCTGTTCCCTCTGGGTTTTGACATTCCTAATAGGAGTAGTTATCTTCGCAGGAAGAAAGAAGCTCTTACTCGTTGGTTTAACGTTCTTAATCGTAACCGCCACCATCTACGGGTTATTCATAGCCGGAGCGCTGAGTGTATTTCAATACGTAGCTCACTTGTTCTGGATACGTTTAGTGGTGGCTGGAGTAGCGATAACGTTTGCAGCGGTAAATATAAAAGACTTTTTCTGGCACGGGAAGGGACCTTCCATATCTTTACCGAGCAAGTACAAGCCAGGAGTATTCAAAAAAGTAAGGGGACTCATGGACAGAGATAATCCATTGATCGTGATGGGTGCAACCGCCGTGATGGCTGCTGGAATAGCGCTAGTTGAGCTCCCCTGCACCGCGGGATTCCCAATAGTATGGTCACACATCGTGGCACAGAGGCAACTGGCGATGATGGTTTACGTCACTCTACTAGTGATATATGTTCTCGTATACCTCTCAGTAGAACTAGCCATATACTTAACAGCGGTGTGGAGGATGAAGTCCATAGATCTAGAGAAGGAAAAAGGAAGGGTCCTAACATTGATAGGTGGATACATAATGCTCATGCTTGGTTCAATACTGATAGTAGACCACACTCTGATGGAGAATATAGGCCTAACCCTCGTGGCTTTCGCAGCAGCGATAGTGGCAGCCCTAGTGACCGCGAAGCTCCACAAAAAATACGCGAAGGGTGGGGGAGCAACGGACTTCACCTGTAAGGGCTGTGAAGTGATGGAAGATACCTACGGAGATGATGAAGATGAAGAAAAAAAGTGAAGTAATCCTCGTTGCCCTCATCAGCATATTCCTTTTAATCTCCTTAACGGGCTGCATATCGGAGAATAACAATGAAGATAACAACACCATCCCTAATGAAAATGATGATGAGATAGACATCTATGAAGAGATGGGGATAAACAAGGAAGACATCCGGAACAACGTCACCATCTATTGGTTCTGGGGAGAGGGATGCCCATTCTGTAAAACTCAGGAGGAGTACATGGATCGATTTGATGAGGTAGAGGAAGTGAAAGTGAAGAGTGTCAACGCATACATCAGCAACGAGAACATCCAGTTAATACAGGACATGGCTGAAGCATATGGAACAAGGGCAACAGGAGTTCCAATGACCTTCATAGGGGAAAAACACTGGACAGGTTTCAGTGAAAGAATGTATCCAAACATCCTAGAAGAAGTAGCACTCTGCTTAACGAGCGAAGAAGGCTGCATCAATCCCCTGGATAAGATATAAAAAAACCTAAATTGATAAATCCCCTAACTTCCACTTAGTGGAACATGGTGTAGCCAAATGAAAAAACTTCTTGGACTCTTATTGTTGATGGGAACAATATCCACCCTATTGCTTTTCTTCCATTTAGGAGAAATTGATAATGCGACCGGTGATGCCGTTTCAACATTTTCAATCTCAAAGAATGTGACTTTAGGTTATTGTCCAACCATGGAGAGTTACCTTGAACTACTTGAAGATGAATCCTTCGATTTTTCAAGTGTCTCAAGTGCGAACGAAGCTCTAAGAAAACTGGAAGATGGTTCTTTAGACGTTGTACTTATTGGAAGAAGAGCCTACGAGTATGAATACAGTCCTAATGAAGTCATACTGATGGAAGGATACACACTGGTAGCTGAAGAAGGTGGATTGATTTACAGTGAAGAGCTTGGTTACCTTGAGATTCAAACTTACGTTAAAGACGTGGAGTTGGAAGAATTCTTTCCGGACCTTAATCTGAACTACCACGAAACATTCGAAGAAGCCGTCGGTTACGGTGGCGTTGCCCTTGTAAAGTGGAGTGACTGGAACGATGACCTGCAGTTAGTTATCCCAGTTCATGGAGATGGTCGCAAGGACATCAGATTCAGAACACCTGTGCTCTACTCAAACTGAAGACCACTTAATGCAAAATATTTATATACTATGGGTGTTACATTGTATATTGGATGAGGTGGTTATGAATGAATGATAGAGGAAATGGAAAAAATCTGAATGAAGAGGACAACGAGAGTTGGAAAATGGTTTACAGGAATAATGGAGTATCTACTAAGTTCGATGAGTAGTTTAAAACCTTTTGCAACTTTCATTTTATTTTATTTCTTCTTCTAGTTCTTTTACTTTTTTTATGCTTGTTCTGGTGACTGGTTTGTTTGGTCCCAGGAGGTCACAGGTTTCTGGGCCTTTTGATGCTTCGTAGGTTCCGTATTCCTTTGCTTTGTTTATTATCTCCATTTTGTTCATTCCTATGAGTGGTCTTATTACGTGTATGTTGACTGCTTCGTCTATTACTTTAAGGTTCCAGGGTGTTTGGCTTGATACTTGGCTCATTGCTTCTCCGCTTATCAAGTAAGGTATTCTTTTTTCTTTGGCTATCTTTTCTGCTTCTCTGAGCATGAGTCTCTTTGTTAGAACGAAGTAGTATCTTCTGTTTAGTTCCTCTGTTATTCTTAGTGCTTCTTTTCCTATGTCTTTAACGATTAATTCTTCGAATCCTAGTTTGTTGCTTATTTCTCTGCATTTTTCTTCTGTTATTCCTTTTGAGACTAGTTTGATTATGTAGTGTACTGCTGTTACTTGCATTCCTTTTTCCTGCATCATTTTACCTGCTACGGCGCTGTCTATTCCTCCGCTTAGGAGTAGGAGTGCTTTGGGTTTTTCTTTGTTCATTTTATCTCTCTTTGTTTTTCTACGGATTCTAGTAGTACTACTCTTGATCTTGGTTTTTCTTCTTCCATGTTGTATTGTAGGTGTTGGTTTATTTGTTTCGCGAAGTTTCTTACTTCTTCGTGTTTGGGCATGTTTTCTATGTTTAGGCGTTTTCTCGAGTACCCTATGTACATGTATGCTTTTACTTCAACGAAGTCTATGTTGTTTTCCTTTATTATTCGCGCGTATTCCTCGGGTTGCGTCATGTTTAGTCCTTTTATCGCTGTTATCCTTACCACGCTCCTGTTTTTCTGTCCAAGGTTCTTCATTGATTGGTTTAGTTTTTCCCATGAGTTGTTTATTTGTGGGCAGTTTATTTTTAGGTGTGTTTCTTGGTTGGGTGCGTCCAGTGATAGGTAGAGCTGTGTTGGGTTTATCTTCTTGATCATGTTTGGGTCCATTCCGTTTGACACGACGAAGGTTGTCATTCCTTTTTCGTGGTATTCTTGTATTAGTTTTGGGAGTTTTGGGTAGAGTGTCGGTTCTCCGAGTAAACTTATGGCTACTTGAGTGGGTTTCTGTGCTTCTTCGTACTTCTCTTTGTCTATCATGCTGGGGACTCCTCCCAGTCCTGATAGGAGTTTTCTTTGTGCTTCTATGGATTGATTTACTATTTGAGTTGGTTCGTCCCACTTCATTGCTTTGTGTTGCGTGGGGGAATCTTCCCATGCTCTCCAGCAGAAGATGCATCTTTGGTTGCAGTATATGTTCGGCGTCATCTGTAGGCATCTGTGTGTGTCTATTCCGTAGAAGTCTTTTTTGTAGCATTGGCCTCTGCATTTTATTGATTCCTTGGTCCAGTGGCATGTTTTGACTGCGGAGTGTTGGTTCTTCCCTATTACCTTGTATTTTTGGTGTCTCAGTGTCTCCAGGTACTTCTTGTTGCTTTGTGACATCTTTCTCTCCTTTCGATCTTTCTTTGATATCAGTGTGTTCGTGGTGTAAAAAAGTTGAGGTTTTACTTGTTCTTCATAGTCGGTACTTCGTGTTGACTGGTATTCCGAAGGTTTCTTCTGCTTCTTTGCTGAGTGCTATGAGGTACTCTTTCATTCCTGTTATTTCTTCTAGTCTTTCTCTTTTGACTGTGGAGGATATCATCTGTAGTTCCTTCTTCAGTGCTTCCACGTAGTTTATGACGCCTTCCGCTCCCATCCTTTTGCCTTCTTGGAGCGTGTTGGCTGCTATGAGGAGGCTTCTTCCCATTGCTATTCCTTTGGCTCCGAGCATCATTCCTTTCGCTATGTCCGGCCCGGAGTTGAATCCTCCTGCCAGTACGACGTCGAAGGATGTTTTGAAGTCCAGTGCGTTGAATAGTGCTCCGCTGCTTATGTTCATCTCGTTCATTATGAGCCATGGGCTCATTCCCGTTCCTCCTCCGTATCCATCAACGGTGAGCACTTCTATTAGATCTCCGTATTCCTTGTTTATGTCGTTTATCTTCTTCATTAATCTTATTATTCCCCTTCCCATCCCTGTTTTGACCCATATTGGTTTATCGCACTCGGATATCTGAAGGACTTCGTCTTCTAATCCTTCGCTGCTGAGTGGAGCTGGCCGGGCGTGGCGTTGGTAGCTTCCATCCAGGTTCTCGATGACTTTGTAGCCCCATTCCCTATACTTCTTAGCGTTTTTCTCTCCCTCGAACTTTATTTCCCCTCCTAGCTCTTGTTTGGCTCCTTGGCCAAGCTTTATTTCTAGTGCGTGTGCGCCTAGGCCACATGCTTTTTCCACTAGTCCTTTTTTCCTCTCGTTCTCGTTTAATTGAACTATGAGTGCACCTTTTCCTTCGTAGTTGTCCATGTATGGTTTTATCCTTTTCTTAAGTTCTTTTTCCCCGTATGTAACCCAAACATTCTCTCCTACTCCCATGGGTATCCCTGCTCTCGCAGCACCTTCAGCGAGCGCCTCCCCGCAGTTGTGAGCTACTTGTGTTGAACCCATAGATGCTACGGCTATTGGTAGTGAAACCCTAAAGCTACCTATGTTTGTACTTGTCTTTATCTCCTCGAAGTCCATGCTTGGACCGTATAACCTAGGAAGTATCTGTAGATCTTCTATAGATGGAAGTTTCTTCTCAGCTCCGAACTGGGCTGTTCCGAACGGCTTCGGAAAGAGGGTTTCCCCTGTCTTGGCTTTTTTACCCACCTCGCAGTTTCCTTCCATGGTGCATATCGAGCATATGCCTGAAGGAGAAACGTGTTCCGGGTTCACCAAACTGGTTCCCGTGACTATATCACAGTTTTTATGTGTTCTGAGCGAATCCTTTTGGTTGTACTTCATCTCACCACCACCTCAATTAATCGCTTGCAGTTAAAAAGGTTGACTGGGTGAAGACAAAAACCGAGAGAAGTGTATTTGTGGGACATACAACATCATTTATTTATAATTCAACAGAGCATATAACTTCAATAAAGAGAGATGAGAATATGCATGATCTACTGATAATAGGTGGCGGACCCGGAGGAATCTCCGCGGGGATATACAGCGCGATATACAAGTTAAACACAGTCATAGTGACCAAGAACATCGGAGGAACCATCAAAGACGCTCCGAAAGTAGAGAACTACCCTGGAATTGGAAGAAAAAACAGCCAGGAAACAATCAATGCATTCAAAGACCACCTCGATCTTTTCGATGTCCCAGTAGAGAAAGACGAGGAGATAGTGATCATAAGGAAATCAGAGGAGGGATTCAAAGCATTCACGAGGTCTGGGAAAGAGTATGAAGCTAAATCCGTTCTAATAGCCACCGGGACACAGGTAAGGAAACTCAATGTCCCAGGAGAAGATGACTTTCGAGGAAAAGGTGTCAGCTACTGCGCAGTGTGTGACGCTCCACTATTCGCAGATGCAGTAGTGGGAGTAGTGGGAGGATCCGACGCAGCAGCAAAGGAAGCCCTGCTCCTATCAGAACACGCTGAAAAGGTCTACATAATATACAGGGGCGAAGAGATACACCCTGAACCAATACTCAAAAAGAGAGTCATGAAAAAAGTTGAAGAAGGAAAGATAGAAGTAATAAACAATACAAACGTAAAGGAGATAATAGGAGAACAGATGATGGAGAAAGTTAAGCTCGACAGAGAACACGAAGGGAGCGACGAACTGGAACTCGAAGGACTATTCATATCTATAGGTGGAGTGCCCCTAACCGAGATCACTCGAGACCTTGGAATAGAAGTCAACAAGATGGGAGCAATCGTAATCAACGAGAAAATGGAGACCAACGTGAAAGGAATCTACGCAGCAGGAGACGTAACAGACAACAACTTCAAACAGATAATCACCGCAGCATACCAAGGATCAAGAGCGATAAAGGAAGCTTACACATACATAAACAGCGTGTGAACAGATGACTCGAAAACCACTCTACATTTATAAAACAGCCGAGCAATAAAAGTAACCAAGTTCATTAAAACAAAAAAGACCTAGTTTTAGAGGTGAAAAAAGATGGATAAAGTATACAAAGTGAAGTCAAAAGCACTGAAAGATGTTAACAAAGCACTTGACGCGGACGACATGGTCGGAGACGAACAAGAAATAAACGAATTCAAAAGACAAGGATACACCCTAAGAGACGCAAGATCCCTAGGAATGGATGAAGACGGAACATACCTACACATAAAAGCAGATGAAGACTTCTTCGATAGAAACGAAAAGAAGATAATGGTCGAAGGAGTAGAAGAAGCAGAAGGAACGCAGAAAGAAAAAGTACTGAAAGCAATAAAAGAAGAAGAAGAAAACGCAGTAGCAGGAATGGGCGCAATCTTCGATTAAACCGGGCCCGTGGGCTAGTCTGGCATGCTGGGAGCTTCGGGTGCTCCCGACCTGAGTTCAAAATCGAAGAGGACGCAGATCCTCAAGATGAAAATCTCAGCGGGCCCACTCACTTCAACACAAAAACCGTAAAGAATAAATCAACGTAAAAAAATAATTGAAGACACCGAAAAACCCGCGATAGCATAGGGGTTATGCGGCCGCCTGTAGTGAATCAAACCGGTTCAATCCGGCTAAACGGCCGCAGTAAGCGGCAGATCGCAGGTTCGAATCCTGCTCGCGGGATTGAAAGAAGTTAGCACAGACGCTGTGGTAGTCTAGCGGTTAGGATCTAGCCCTGTCGAGGCTGGGACCCGGGTTCGAATCCCGGCCACGGCGTACACTTACAAGAACACAAATAAAAGAAACACTTAAAAAGACCCGGTAACAAAAACAATAACACGAGTAACCAAACCCCCAATCAAAACCAACAACCCTTCCTAAAACCAAAGAAAGCGAGTTTTATGCCGAGGAGAAAAAGAATGAATAAAGACACACTGCTGAACCACCATCTAGTACCCAAACACGAAATCCTCAGCAAAAAAGAAGGAGAGAAAATTCTTGAAAAATACGGAGTAACACCAGAAAAACTCCCAGCAATAAAAGAAAACGACCCCGTAGCCAAAGCAATAGAAGCAAAGGAAGGTCAAATCCTAAAAATAACCAGAGAAAGCCCAACAGCAGGAAAAACACATTACTACAGACTAGTATCCAAATAACTCAAAAAAGAGGTGCATTAATTGTACAACTGGACCATCGTTGAATCATACCTCAAAGAAAACCCCCCGATACAGCAGAACATAGACTCCTACAACGAGTTCGTTGAAAAAGGAATGAAGAAAGCTGTAGCACAACAGGACATCATGGAAACAAGAAAAAACGACATGAAGATAGAACTGCTCAACATAAGAGCAGGAAAACCCATGATAACCGAAGCAGACGGGGCACAGAGGAAGATACTCCCCCACGAAGCAAGACTAAGGGACAGAACATACTCAGCACCACTCTTTATGACAATCGCACTTACACAAGAAGGAGAAGAAATAGACAAAGACGAAGTGTACGTGGGAGAACTACCAGTCATGCTCAAAAGCAAGCTCTGCTACCTAGCAGAGATGAACAGAGAAGAACTTATAGATGCATACGAAGACCCAGACGACCCTGGCGGATACTTCATAGTAAACGGAACCGAAAGAGCACTCATGGGAATAGAAAACCGAGCCCAAAACAGAATCATGACCACTCTAAAGGAAAGGAGTGGAAAAAAGGAAGCCAGCGCATCCGTACTATCACAAAAAGAAGGATACAGCTCAAGAGTACTACTAAAAAGAAAACACAACGGAGAACTAGAAGTAAACTACCGATACGGACCCAGAAGACTAAACCTAATACACCTACTCAGAGCACTTGGACTAGAAACCAAGAGCGACATACTACACGCATTCTCAGACAAAGAATACATAAAAAACGATGTTCTACTAAACATAGAACAAGTAAAAAAAGCATTTGAAGACACAGGAGTAGATGCATTCGGAAAAAGAGTAGCAAGAGGACAGAAAAAAGAATATAGAGAAAGCACCGTAAACTACCACATAAACAACAACATACTAAGACACATCGGAACCGACAACAACTCATGGATAAACAAAGCATACTACCTAGTCCGAATGGCTGAAAAATGCATAAAAGTAGCTCACGGAAAAGAAGAACCCTGCGACAGAGACCACTACGCAAACAAAAGGGTAATAATAGCCGGAGGACTCATGCAGGAGCAGTTCAAATCCGCACTATACAAATTCCTAAAGGACATAAAGTACCAAGTCGACAGAGCAAGTCAAAGAAAAAGAAAACTCAAAATAAAAACACTAACAAGACCAGATGCACTATCAAGAGGAATAGACTTCGCATTCAGCACAGGAACATGGGTAGGAGGGAGAACAGGAGTATCACAAGTTCTCAAAAGAACCAGCTACCTAGCACAACTAAGTCAACTCAGAAGAATAACCTCCCCACTAGGAAGAGGAAAAGCAAAGATATTCGAAGCAAGAGACCTCCACGGAACACACTACGGAAAACTCTGTCCACACGAAACACCCGAAGGACACAACGTAGGAATGAGAAAAAACCTAGCAATAGGCTGCAGAATAGCATCCAAAGAACAAGAAGACGAAGAAGTACTCAATTCACTACTACAGATCGGAGTAGAAAAAATAAGTAAAAAATAGGCGATAAAATGAACGAAGGAAGCGTATACCTAAACGGATCACTAATAGGATCACACAAAAACCTCGACACCCTAGCAAAAGAAATAAGAGAAAAAAGAAGACGAGGAGAACTACCCGAAACACTCACAGTAAGAAAAAAAGAAGACGAAGTACTCGTCAACACAGACACAGGAAGAGCACTAAGACCACTCATAATCATCGAAAAAGGAAAATCAAAACTAACCGAAGAACACAAAAATAAGATAGAAAAAGAAGAAATCACCTTCAAAGACCTAATAAAAGACGGAATAGTAGAGTACCTCGACGCAGAAGAAGAAGAAGACGCATACATCGCCATGAAAGAAGAAGAAATAACAAAAGAACACACACACCTCGAGATACACCCCTCCCTCGCATTCGGAACCTGCTCATCAGTCAACCCCTACCCAGAATACAACATGAGCCAGAGACTAGAGATGAGCGACTCAATGCTCAAACAAGCACTGGGACTATACGCGACGAACTACAACGTCAGAATGGACACAGAGTCATACCTAATGCAGTACCCACAGAAACCCCTCACAAGAACAAAGTACAATAAAATCCTCGGACTCGACAAAAAACCCGCAGGACAAAACTTCACCATCGCAGTAATGTCCTACATAGGATACAACATCGATGACGCGATAGTACTCAACAAAGGAAGCATACAAAGAGCACTCGGAAGATCAATATACTACAGAGGATACTCAAGCCAAGAAAGAAGGTACCCCGCAGGACAAAAAGACAGATTCGAAGTTCCAAGCGAAAAGATAGTAGGCTACAGAGGAGAAGAAGCATACAAAAACCTAGATGAAAACGGAATAATCGAACCAGAAACACAAGTAGACTCAAGAGACGTACTGATCTCAAAAACAAGTCCACCAAGGTTCCTAGAAGAAATAAGTGAACTGAGCGCAATAGAAGAAAAAAGAAAAGAAAACTCAACCACAGTAAAAGCAAACTGCGAAGGAAAAGTGGACTGGGTACTAATGACCGAAGGAGAAGACGGAAACAAGATCATAAAAGTAAGAACAAGAAACACGATGGAACCAATAATAGGAGACAAGTTCAGCGCAAGACACGGACAAAAAGGAATAGTCGGACTAATCGTAGAAGAAGAAGACATGCCCTGGACAGAATCAGGCGTAGTACCAGACATGATATTCAACCCACACGCAGTACCATCAAGAATGACCGCTGGATTCCTACTAGAAGCAATCGCCGGAAAGAAAACCTCCTTCAGCGGAAAAAAGACCAACGCCACAGCATTCGAAGGAGAAGACCGGGAATCACTGAAGAAAAAACTAGAAGAATACGGATTCAAACCAAACGGAAAAGAAGTAATGTACGACGGAAGAACCGGAAGAAGAATAGAAGCACAGATATTCACCGGAATAGTATACTACCAAAAACTATACCACCTAGCATCACAAAAACTACACGCAAGAGCAAGAGGACCCCTCCAAATCCTAACAAGACAACCAACGGAAGGAAAATCAAGAGGCGGAGGACAAAAATTCGGTTCAATGGAAAGAGACTGCCTAATAGGACACGGTGCAAGCATGCTCCTCAAAGAAAGATTACTGAAAGAATCAGACGAAACAATAGAGCTAATCTGCGAAGAATGCGGAACCATAGCAGTAAACAACAAAATAAGAGGCGAGATGTACTGCGAAGCATGTGGATCCAAAAACATACACCCAGTAAAGATGAGCTACGGATTCAAACTACTAATAAACGAACTAAAAGCACTCGGAATACAAACCGAACTAAAACTAGAAGACAAAATGTGAGAGAAAAGATAAAATGAGAACAGAAAAAAAGATAGGGAAAATAAGGTTCAGGCTACTACAACCCGACACCATCAGAAGAATGTCGGTCCTCAGAGTAGTAGTACCAGACATATACGACGACGAAGGATACCCCATAGAAGGGGGACTAGTAGACCTCAAAATGGGAGTAGTAAACCCAGGAATGAGATGCAAAACCTGTGGAGGAACAAAAGACACCTGCCCAGGACACTTCGGACACATAGAACTAGTCAGACCAGTCATACACGTAGGATACGCCAAAGACATATACGACATACTAAGATCAACCTGCGGAGAATGCGGAAGAATAACGCTAAAGGAAGACAAAATAGAAAAAATAGAAGACAGCCCAACAGAAGGAATATACCAATTCAGAGAAATAAGAGACAAAGCCAAGAAAAAAGACGAATGCCCCTACTGCGGCGCAGAACAGAAAAAGATAACACTAACCAAACCAACAAGCTACTTCGAAGGAGAAGGCTCAGCTAAACAAAGACTAAGACCCTCAGAAGTAAGAGAAAGACTAGAAAGAATACCAAGAGAACACCTAGAAGCACTCAACATAGATCCAGACCTAAACAGGCCAGAATGGTTCGTATTAACAGTACTACCAGTACCACCTGTAACAACAAGACCCTCAATAACACTAGAAAGTGGAAACAGAAGCGAAGACGACCTAACCCACAAACTAACAGACCTACTACGAATAAATCAAAGACTAGCAGACAACATCTCAGCAGGTGCCCCACAACCAATAATAGAAGACCTATGGGACCTACTACAATACCACATAACAACATACTTCAACAACAAAGTCAGTGGAATACCCCCCGCGAAACAAAGATCCGGAAGAGCACTGAACACACTATTCCAAAGAATCAAAGGAAAACACGGACGAATAAAAGGAAACCTCATCTCCAAGAGAGTCAACTTCTCAGCAAGAGGAGTAATCAGCCCAGACACAGCCCTCTCAATAGGAGAAGTAGGCGTACCACAAGAAATAGCGAAAGAACTAACCCTCCCAATAAAGGTCACAGAAAAAAACATAACGGAAATGATAAACTACATCAGAAGCGAAGAGTACCCCATGGCACTCTACGTGAAAACCCCCGACGGAAAAAAGAAGAAGATAACAGACATGAACCGGGAAACCTTGGCAGAAGAAATACAACCAGGATACACCGTAAGAAGACAACTAATAACTGGAGACATAACACTATTCAACAGGCAACCCAGCCTACACAGATTATCCATGCAGGCACACAGAGCAAGAGTAATGCACGGAAAAACCCTCAGAATAAACGACGGAATAGCCAAACCCTACAACGCAGACTTCGATGGAGACGCAATGAACCTACACGTCCCACAAACCGTAGAAGCCCAAGTAGAAGCCAGAGAACTACTAGCAGTAAAAGAAAACATAATCTCACCGCGACACGGGCAAGTACTAGCAGGAGGACACGACCACGTGTCAGGACTAGCATTGATGACCCAAGAAAACGCCACATTCACCAAAGAAGAAACACTAAAACTACTCAAATCAGTCAACATCAATAGACTACCAAACGGAAAAGACAAAAAAGAGTACCACGGACGAGAAATAATCAGCGAAATAATACCAGACACCATAACACTAGAAATACCCAGCCAACTATCCGAAAAACCCGTAAAAATCGAGAAAGGACAAGTAAAAGAAGGAATAATGGATGAAAAATGCTTCGGAGGCGAAGGAATACTCACAAGAGAAATATGGGATAAAGAAGGATCAGACAGAGCAGAAAAATTCATAAACGACATCACAAGACTCACACTAGAATCAATAACAATGAAAGGATACACCATCTCACTCGAAGAATACAGCCTAACTGAAAAAGGAGAAAAGAAAAGACAAGAAACAGTAGACAAAGGAATAGGAACCGCCAAAGAATTCATAAAGAAATACGAAGAAGGAAAACTAGAAGCACTACCCGGAAAAACAGAAAGAGAAACACTAGAAGCAATGATAATGGACCAAATGGAGAAAATAAACAAGAAAACCTGGGAAATAGCACTAAAAGACCTTGGAATGGACAACTACGGAGTAGTAATGGCAAAAAGCGGAGCAAGAGGAAGCTGGAGAAACGTAACACAAATGACCTGCGTAGTAGGACAGATGGGAATAAGAGGAGAAAGACTAGAAAGAGGATACCAAGGAAGAGTACTCCCACACTTCAAAAAAGGAGACCTCAGCCCACGAGTAAAAGGATTCATACCCAGCTCATTCTCAAAAGGACTAAGACCAGAAGAAGCCTACCAACAATCAATGAGCGGAAGAGACTCACTAATAGACAAAGGAATCAACCCCGCGGAATCAGGTTACCTATACAAAAAGATAGCAAACGCACTACTCGACATAAACGTAAAAGAAGACCTAACAGTAACAGACGCAGCAGGCAAAATAATACAGTTCAAGTACGGAGAAGACGGACTAAACCCAATGAAAGCAAGAGACTAAGTGATCAAGATGACTAGCATGAAAGACACATGGAAAGAACTGGAAAAAGAACTTCCACAGAGAAAGATACAAACCCTAAAAGAAAACACCAAGGGAATGAAAGCAGCCGAAAAGAGGAAGTTCCTAGAAGAAAAACTGGAAGAATACAGAAAAAGCAAAGTAGAACCAGGTGAACCGGTCGGCCTACTAGCAGCCCAAGCAGTAGGAGAAAGAGCCACGCAGATGGTTCTGAGAACATTCCACATAGCTGGACTAACAGGAGAACTAAGCGTGCCCCAAGGAATGCCCAGATTAAAAGAACTACTGGAAGTAAGACACCAACCAAAGATGGAAACATGTAAAATACAGATAAAGAAAGAACTGAACGGAAACAAAGAAAAAGTAAAAGAAATAGCCAGAGACATGGAAGAAGTGACCCTAGAAGAAGTAGCCGACGTTCAAGAAGACTTCAACGAAAAAAGAATAATCATAAACTTCAACGAAAAAAAGATGAAGAAACAAAACCTGAAGCCAGAAGAAGTAGCAGCAAAAATAAAGGACAAACTAAGAAAGAAACCTGAAAAAGTAGAAGACGACCAAGCGATATTCAAACCAAAAGCATCAACACTCAAATCACTCAGAAGATACACCCAAAAAGCAAAAACAGCAAGAGTAAAAGGAATAAAAGGAATAAAGAGAGCCACGATAGTAGAAAGAAAACAAGGAAACAAAAAAACCTATGAAATACACACAGACGGAACCAACCTAAGAAACATACTCAAACTACCAGAAGTAAACTCCAAAGAAACATACTCGAACTCAATAAGAGAAGTACAAGGAGTACTCGGAATAGAAGCAGCAAGAAAAGTACTACACCTAGAAATACAAGAAAACCTAAAAGCACAGAACATCACGATAAACGACCGACACATAATGCTGATATCAGACGCCATGACAAGAAAAGGAGAACTCAACGCAATAGGAAGACACGGAATATCCGGAGAAAAAGAAAGCGTACTAGCAAACGCATCCTTCGAAACCCAAATGAGGCACCTACTAACAGCAGCACAAAAAGGAGAAACCGACCCATTAAAAGGAGTCGCAGAAAGAATGATAGTAGGAGAAGTAATCCCAGTAGGAACCGGATCAGTCGAACTCAGAATGTCGAACCAAAAACAGAAAAAGAAGTGAATAAGAATGAAACTCAAAAAAGCACTTAAAACAATAAAAAGAAAAGGAAAAGTAGTCTACGGAACAGAAGCAACCCTAAAGACACTAAAAGAAGGAAGATCAAAACTAGTAATAGTAGCAGAAAACACACCGGAAAAAATAAGAGAAAGAATACAGGAAAAAAAAGGAAAAACACCGATGAAAACGTTCCACGGAACCAGCCTAGAACTCGGTGAAACCTTCAAAAGACCCCACATACTAACAACCGTCTCAGTAACAGACCTAGGCGGAGTCAATACACAAGAAATAGATGATTAAGATGGTCAAGTACGATAGCAGAGAAATAGAAACAATCACTATCTTTGAAAAGATAACAGGAACAACCGTGAAAGACTGCATAATAAACGAAGAAGAAGCGACAATCCTAGTAAAAGAAGGAGACATAGGTGCAGCAATAGGGAAAAAAGGAACCGTAATAAACGACATAAAAAAAAGACTAGGAAAAGAACTACACGTCTATGAATACTCCGAAAACCTAGAAAAGTTCATAGAAAACCTAATGTACCCCCTAAAGCCAGAAGAAGTCACGATAAAAGAAAACACAGTTGAAATAAGAGTAAATCCAGCAGAGAGAAAAAGAGCAATAGGCAGACAAGGTAAAAAGATAAAGAACGTCAACAAACTAGTCAAAAGACACTACGACGTGGACGAAGTAACGATAGCATAAACACATAAATTTAAACAACAAAACACAGAAAAGAAAAAGGTGTAAAAATGCCAGGTGAATTCGCAGCAAGAAAACTAATCCAAAGCAGGAAAAAAAGACGATGGAAAGACATAGCCTACGTCAAAAGAATGGAAAGAAAGTCAGGAAGAACCACAGACCCCCTAGACGGAGCACCACAAGCAAGAGCAATAGTCCTAAGAAAAGTGAACAGAGAACAGAAACAACCAAGCTCAGGACTAATCAAATGCATTCGAGCACAGATCCTCAAAAACGGTAAAGTAGTCACAGCACACGTACCGAAAGAAGGAGCCATAAAAAAAATAGATGAACACGACGAAGTGATAATAGAAGGAGTCGGAGGCGCCCAAGGAGGATCCATGGGAACAATGGTCGGAGTAAAATACAAGGTCACGAAAGTAAACGGCGTATCACTAGAAGAAGTCCGAAAAGGAAAGGTAGACAAACCACAGAGATGATAACATGACAAAGCTATACGGAAAATGGGACACAGAAAAAATAGAAGTAAAAGACATCGGACTAAAGAAATACATGAACCTAAACCCAGACACCCCTCTATACAACCAAGGAACACAGTCAAAACAAGCCCTAGGACAAGAAAAAATAAACATACTCGAAAGACTCGTCAACGCCCTAATGAGAAGCGGAACAGGCGGAAAAATAAGTGGAAAACTAATACGAAGCAGAGGCGGAACAGGCAAAAAAACAAAGATGTACAAAGTAGTAGAAGAAGCAATGGACAGAATAGCGGAAAAAACAGGCAAAAACCCAATAGAGATACTAGTAAAGGCAATAGAAAACGCCGCACCAAGAGAAGAAACAACACGAGTAAGATACGGAGCCGTAATGAGACACGAACCCGTGGACGTATCACCAAAAAGAAGACTAGACTTCGCCCTAAGAAACATCGGCAAATCAGTCGCAAGAAAATCATTCAAATCCCCCAAAACAGCAGCAGAAGCACTCGAAGAAGAACTAATAAAAGCATCCAACAACGACTCAGAATCATTCGCAGTATCACAGAAAATAAACGTAGAAAGAATAGCACAAAGCTCAAGGTGAAAACATGGGAAGAAAAGAAGAAATGGTAAAAAAAGTACACAAACTGATGTACAAACCAGACCAAATAAGGAACATAGGAATAGCCGCACACATAGACCACGGCAAAACAACACTCTCAGACAACCTCATATACGGAGCAGGACTAATGAGTGGAGAACTAGCAGGAAAAGAACTAGCAATGGACACCCTAGACCAAGAACAAGAAAGAGGAATAACCATACTAAGCGCAAACATATCAATGGTATACGAATACGATGATGACAACTACCTAGTCAACCTAATAGACACACCAGGCCACGTGGACTTCGGAGGAGAAGTAACAAGGGCCTTAAGAGCAGTTGACGGGTGCATAATAGTAGTAGGAGCAGTAGAAGGGATAATGCCCCAAACCGAAACAGTAGTAAGACAAGCACTGGACGAAAAAGTCAAGCCAGTACTATTCATAAACAAAGTAGATAGACTGATAAACGAACTACAGATAAGCCCAGAAGAACTACAAGAAAGACTGATGGGGAGAATAAAAGAAGTCAACAGACTGATAAAAGAGTACGCACCCAACAAAAAACTAGCCAAAGAATGGCAAGTGAAAGTAGAAGACGGATCCGTAGCATTCGGATCAGCACTATACAACTGGGGAATATCACTACCATACATGAAGAAAACAGGAATAGGATTCAAAGACATATACGATTACCTAACAGAAGAAAACCAAAAAGAACTAGCCAAGAAAAGTCCACTATACCCGATAGTACTAAACATGGTCGTAAGACACCTTCCAAATCCAAAGCAAGCTCAAAAATACAGAATACCTGAAATATGGAGAGGAAACCCAGAATCAGAAAAAGGAAAAGCAATGATGGGCTGCGACGAAAAATCAGAAGCAATAATGCTAGTAACAAACCTAGGGAAAGACCCACACGTAGGAGAAGTAGCAACAGCAAGAGTATACTCCGGAACCGTAAAAGCAGGGCAAAAAGTAAGACTAATCAACACCAAGGCAGACGCAACAATACAACAAGTAGCTATATACATGGGATCAGGAAGAAAACAACTAAAAGACATACCCGCAGGAAACATAGCAGCACTAACAGGACTCGGAGACGCATTCTCAGGAGAAACAGTAGCAGAAACAGAGATGGAGCCCTTCGAAAAAATAAAGCACTACGCAGAGCCAGTAGTAACAAAATCAATAGAAGCAAAAGACCCAAAAAGACTACCTGAACTAATCAAAGCACTGAGAGAAGTATCCAAAGAAGACCCAACGATAACCGTGGACATAAACGAAGAAACAGGAGAACACCTGATCGCGGGAATGGGAGAACTACACTTAGAAGTAGTAGAAAGAATGATACAAGAAGATAAAAAAGTAAAAGTAACAACAAGCAAACCCATAGTAGTATACAGAGAAACAATCAAGAAACCATCACTAGAAGTAAAAACAAAGACCCCAAACAGACACAACGAATTCGTCATGCAAGCAGTACCACTCGAAGAAGAAGTAGCAGAAGCAATACACAAAGAAGATATAGAACAAGGAAAACCCAAAAACAGCAAAGAACTAGAACAAAAACTAAGAGAACTAGGAATGGACAAAGACGAAGCAAGAAAAGTATGGACAGTAAAAGAAGACAACATACTCATAAACGCCAGCAGAGGAGTACAGTACCTCAACGAAGTGAAAGAACTACTCGTACAGTCCTTCGAAGAAGCAGTGAACAGTGGACCACTGGCAGATGAAAAAATATCAAAAGTAAAACTACTAATAAAAGACGCATCACTACACGAAGACGCAGTACACAGAGGACCAGCACAAGTAATACCAACCATAAAGAAAGGAATAAAAGCAACAATACTAACAGCAGACCCCGTGATGCTAGAACCAAAGAAGAAAATCTTCATAGACGTACCCAGAGAATACATGGGAAAAGTAACAAGCGACATAGGCAGCAGAAGAGGAGAAGTACTAGACATGAAACAAGAAGGAAAACTATCCAAGATACAAGTAAAACTACCAGTAGAACAAACCTTCGGGTTCTCCAGTGACATAAGAAGCCTAACACAAGGAAAAGCCATCTGGAGCCAAGAATACTCAGGATACGAAGTACTACCAAAAAGCCTACAACAAGAGATAATACAGGAGATAAGACAAAGGAAAGGACTGAAGAAGGAGATTCCAAATCCAACCGAGCTAATCAGTTAAAAAGTAACTCGACTATGAAGCGAACCACTTATATAAATAATGGTGAGAGAATAATAACAATACTAATGGAGGTGCAATGAATGGCTGAAAAACCACACATGAACTTAGTGTTCATAGGACACGTAGACCACGGTAAATCAACCACAGTTGGAAGAATAATGTATGAAACAGGAAACCTGACAGACGCACAATACAGGAAACTAGAAGCCGAAGCAGAAACCTCAGGAGCAGGAAAAAGCTTTGCCTTTGCATTCCTAATGGACAGGTTAAAAGAAGAAAGAGAAAGAGGAGTAACAATAGACGTAATGCACGAGAAGTTCGAAACAGACAGCAAGTACTTCACAATAATAGACGCACCAGGACACAGGGACTTCGTAAAGAACATGATAACAGGAGCAAGTCAAGCGGACGCAGCGGTACTAGTAGTATCCGCAAAAGACGGAGTACAGAAACAAACAAAGGAACACAGTTACCTGGCAAGAACCCTCGGAGTAAAACAACTCGTAGTAGGACTAAACAAGATGGACGAAGTAAACTACGAAGAAGGAAAGTACAAAGAAGCAAAAGCAGAAGTAGAAAAACTCCTAAAAGGAATAGGATACAAAACAGACGAAATACACTTCGTACCAATCTCCGCATTCAAAGGAGACAACATAGCGAAGAGCTCTGAAAACACACCATGGTACAAAGGAAAATCACTAGTAGACGCACTAGACGACCTAAAAGAATCAGAAAAACCAACAAGCAAACCCCTAAGACTACCAATACAAGACGTATACACCATAAAAGGAGTAGGAACAGTACCAGTAGGAAGAGTAGAAACAGGAGTAGTCAAAAAAGGAGACAAGATAGTAGTAATGCCATCGAAAGCAGAAGGAGAAATAAAGAGCATAGAGATGCATCACAGTGAAATACCGCAAGCAGAACCAGGTGACAACATCGGATTCAACCTAAAAGGAATCGACAAAAGAAGCATAAGAAGAGGATCCGTAATCGGACACGTGGACAACCCACCAACAGTAGCAACAGAGTTCAAAGCAAGAATAATGGTGTTAGACCACCCAACAGCAATAACAAAAGGATACCAACCAGTACTACACTGCCACACATCGCAAGTAGCATGCAGCATAATAGACATAGAGAAGAAACTCGACCCAAGAACAGGAGAAATCAAAGAAGAAAACCCAGACTTCATAAAGAAGGGTGAAGCAGCAGTAGTAACCTTCAAACCAACACAACCAATGGTAGTAGAATCAGGAAAAGACTTCCCAGAAATGGCGAGCTTCGCAATAAGGGACATGGGTCAAACAGTAGCAGCAGGAAAAGTACTAGAGGTAACCAAAAAGGTATGAAACCCCAATTTATTTTAAAAAGGTGTAAAAGATGGCCCAAGAAGCAAGCATAAAAGCAATAAGCCCAGACCACGAAAAACTGGACAACCTATGCAGAGAAATAAAGAGAATAGCGGAAAAAACAGGAGTAAAAGTATCTGGGCCCATCCCTCTACCCACCGACAGAAAAAAAATCCACACAATGAAGAGCCCATGTGGAGACGGCTCAAGAACCTACGAAAAATGGGAAATGCGAATACACAAAAGACTAATAAACATAGAAGCAGACGAAAGAACACTAAGACAAATAATGCGAACAGAAGTACCCAGCAACGTACACCTAGAAATAGAACTAAAGAACGACTAAAAGTAACCCACCGAATAGATTAAATTAAACCACCACACTAATTCTAACATGACCAGACCCACGAAGAAAGAGTACTACCTAAACATCTCAAAAGCAGTAGGGAAAAGAAGCCCCTGCCTAAGAAGAAAGTTTGGAGCAATAATAATAAAAGAAGACGCAATAGTATCCACAGGCTACAACGGGCCCCCAAGAGGATCCTCCAACTGCAATAAATGCCTCAAAGACGAGATGAACGCACCCAAATGGGAAAGATACGACCTATGCCCAGCGGTACACGCAGAAGAAAACGCAATAGTAAACGCAGCGAGAAACGGAACACAAGTAAAAGACGGAACACTCTTCGTAATAGGCAAAGACGTCAAGAAAAACAGATACACAGAGTCCCACCCCTGCAACAGATGCAAAAGAGCAATCATAAACGCAGGAATAAAAACAGTAGTCACGCAAAACGATGAAGGAAAAATCATGGAATACACAGTAAAGAACTGGGCAAAGAAAGACAAGATAGAGTACGAAAAAGCCCTGAAAGAAGCAAGTAAGAAGAAAAACAGAAAATAACCACTAAACAACACGCCGGGATGGCAGAGCGGAAATGCGCCGGTTTTGAGGACCGGTGGCCTTCGGCCACAAGGGTTCGAATCCCTTTCCCGGCGTTTACAAAAAAAACCAGTTAACCTAACTCAGAAACCAAGTAAAAACGCCGCAACCCTTATCAAAGGATTTACCGCGAAGAGAACATTGAGAATAAGCCACATCAACTGTATCTTTACCTTGAGGAAGTAGTACCCTAAAAAAGCATATAGAGCAACTGAAATCCCTCCAATGGCCAATAGAAGATTGAAGTAAAAAGGAAACACTCCTGCCACGGACAATCCAGCCGCGATTAGGAGTAAGCCGAAAGCCCCAACCGGCCAGTAACTATCCTTCTCAATATAGTCTACCTTAACCAAGTAGATCACCCCTAACACACTCGGAACAAATAGACCCATGAATTTTACCTCCAACGCCAAATCAGGGAAAAATGCAATCACCGCCGAGATAGTTATAACCGCCTGAAGAAACATCAACATCTTCTGATCTTCCGACCACGCCGTAACACCCAACAAAGGCGCACCAATCAAAAAAAGAACCTTCTGAAGAGTAGTCCCCTGAATAACAACCGTCCCAGCTATAAGGAGAAACATAGCACCAATACCAAGGAGAAGAGACCAATTACTCTTTAACCACTTCTTAAACATAAAATCAATAAACATAACCCACTTCCAATTTATAAATTTCACTCAAAAGCACAAAGCCTTACGCAGTCACCTTCTTTGAAGCACCTAAAGAGATTTATTGAATCAAAGCAAAATATATGTGGGTGATAACAAAATGAACTTTAACACAACAACATGCACGTACGAAAAAGACGAAGAAGAAATAAGCAAAGAGTACATGGAAAAATTCAGAGAACTAAGCAGAAATAAAAATTAAACTCCTCCCCTGCAAGATTCAAAAACAATATAACTCCAAAAGCACTAACCTAACTGATCCTATGATAAAAAGATACCTCTGGAGAAACCTATTATCAGCAAGCCTACTACTAACACTAGCAACAATAGGCATAACCATAAACCCAACAGCAACACACCTATACTCAATAGCCACACTGATCCCATACATACAGTCCCTATTCGTAGTATCACTAGCACTAGTAGGCATCTCGCTGCTGGGACTCTCAAAATCCTGTAAAGACTGGAAAACATTCAAAATAAGCCTAGGGAGATCCATATACCTACCCGCACTAGCCGGAGTAGTCATATCCCTCTTCTCCTACGGACCCACAGTACAAATGATATACAGCATCCAGTTCCTAGCAAGCATCCTGATATTCATAGTAGGATTCCTATTAAGCTGGAAATCATAAAGAGAAAGATAAAATGGCTCAAGTAGCAACGGACATAATCATACCAAACGAAAAAGGACAAATACTCCTAATGAAACGATCAAAGTACCCATTCAAAGGAAAATGGGTCCTCCCAGGAGGACACAGCGAAGAATACGAAGAAGTAGAGAAAACAGCCGTAAGAGAAGCCAAAGAAGAAACCGGGATAAGCATAGAACTTGAAGACATCCTCGGAGCATACTCCAAACCAGAAAGAGACCCAAGAGGAGACTACATATCAATCACGTTCATAGCAAAACCAAGCAATGAAAAACCAACAAAGAACGAAGAAGCCACCGAGATAAAGTGGATAAACCCAGCGGAAGTAAAGAAAAAAGAAACAGGATTCGATCACTATCAGATGATACAGCACTACCTAAAATGGATCAAGACAAAGAAAACAGGGTGGTCAAAAAGACCCCCACTAATATAACATATTTAAACCTCGGTGAAGAGAATAAATAACACTCAAGTGAAATCTACTTGTCCGAGAAAGAACGTAGACCCCAAACTACAGTGCGGACAACACTGAAAGTGGGAGTTAAAATCCCATTTTGAACACCCTAACGAAGAAAGTAGAAACAAAAGTGAATAACGATGACAAGAAGCAAAAACAGACCAAGACACGGGTCAAAAGCACACTACCCAAGGAAAAGAACCAACAGGATATATCCGGCCCTCAAAACCTGCCTAAAAACAGATAAAGAGGGAACAGAAGGATTCATAGGATACAAAGCAGGAATGACACACATAATCGCGCTTGACACCTACGAAAACTCACCATCCTACGGTCAAGAAGTATCCATACCGGTCACAGTACTAGAGTGCCCAGCACTAAAAGTATACGGAGTCAGAGCATACGAAAAAACATATGAAGGACTCAAATCATACAGCGAGTACTACTCAGACAAAATAGACAAACACCTGGAACTCAGAGTAAAAGCACAGAAACAAGGAAAAGGAAACAAGGAAAAAATAGAAGAAAACAAAGACAAACTAGAAGAAATAAGACTACTCGTACACACCCAACCATGGAAAGCAAAGATAAAGAAGAAACCGGAAGTAATCGAGATACCCATACAAGGACCAAGAATCGAGGAAAAACTCAAAAAAGCAGAAGAACTACTAGGAAAAGAAATCACAGTAAAACAAGCATTCAACGAAGGAGAATACATAGACACAATAGGCGTAACAAAAGGAAAAGGAACAACAGGCCCAGTAAAAAGATTCGGAATCAAACTACAAGTAAGAAAAGCAAAAGGACACAGAAGACACCCAGGATCAATAGGGTCCTGCAACCCCCCAAGAGTACTATGGACCGTGCCAATGAGTGGACAATCCGGATACCACAAAAGAACAGAATACAATAAAAGAATACTCAAAATAGGCGAAGAAGGAAAAGAAGTAACCCCAAAAGGAGGATTCAAAAACTACGGTGAAGTAGAAAACGACTACCTGATAATCAAAGGAAGCATACAAGGACCAGCAAAAAGACCAGTGGTCCTACGACACGCAGTAAGACCAAAAACAAAAACAAAAGCACCAGAAGTAATCACAATATCCACTGAATCAAAACAAGGAAAGTAAATAAGTGAAAAAAATGAAGACAAACCTATACGGACTCAACGGGGAAAAAACAAAGGAAATAACCCTCCCAAAAACCTTTGAAGAAACCTACAGACCAGACCTAATCAAAAGAGCATTCCTCTCAATAAAAAGCTCAAGATACCAAGCAAAAGGAACAGACAAAAGAGCAGGAATGAAGAACTCCGCGGAATACAGAGGAAGAAGAGGCTCATACCTCGCAACAATAAACAGAGGAATTTCACGCTTACCAAGACTCAAACACTACCCAAGAAAAGGAAGAATAGGAGAAGTAAGAAAAGTACCCCAAGCAAGAGGCGGAAGAAGAGCACACCCCCCAAAACAAGAGAAAAAACTAAGAGAAAAAATCAACAGAAAGGAAAAAATCAAAGCATTCAAAAGCGCCATAGCAGCCACCGCAAACAAAGACCTAGTAAAAGGAAGAGGACACATAATAAACAACCTCGAAGTACCCCTAGTGGTAGACAACAAGTTCGAGGGAACAAAGAAGACCAAGGAAGTAACCCAGTTCCTCGATAAAGTAGGCCTCAGCAAAGAGCTACAAAGATCACAGAGAAGAAGAATAAAACAAGGAAAAGGAAAATCAAGAGGAAGAAAATACAGGAGAAGAAAAACAGTACTAATCACACTAGGAGAAGACCACGGACTAATAAAAGCAAGCAGAAACATCCCAGGAGTCGACACGGTCCTAGCAAAAAACCTCAACGTAGAACACCTAGCACCCGGCGGAAACCCTGGAAGAATCACCATATACACCGAAAACGCGTTAAACCAAATAAAACAAAGAGTAGGAGAAGAATAAAATGAATAAAACACCACGAGAAATAATAAAGTACCCCCTACTAAGCGAAAAAGCAATGGACGCAATAGACCGAGAAAACAAACTCATATTCATAGTAGACGCAGAAGCAAACAAAGAACAAATAAAAAAAGCCATAGAAGAACTCTACGACGTGAAAGTAGAAAGAATCAATACACTAAACACCATAAAAGGAAAAAAGAAAGCAATGGTCAAACTAGAAAAAGAACACAGCGCGATGGACCTCGCCACAGACCTACAGCTAATATAAAAATAAACAAAACGTGATCAACATGGGAAAAAGAATAATACCACAAAGAAGAGGAAAAGGAAGCCCAACCTACAAGGCAAGCTCCCACCACTTCAAAGTCAAATCCAGATACCGAAACATAGACGAACTTGAAAAAGAAAAAATAACCGGAGAAGTAGAAGACCTAGTAGACGACCCAGCCAGAACAACCATACTCATGAAAGTACGATACGAAAACAACGAAGTAGGCTACCTACCAGCACCAGAAGGAATAACGATAGGACAACAGATAAGCGAAGGACAAAAAGCAGAACCCAAAACAGGAAGCATAATGAGACTAAAAGAAATACCAGAAGGATTCCCAATATTCAACATAGAAAACAACCCCGGAGACGGAGGAAAGATTGCGAAGTCATCAGGATCAATCTCATGGATAATGTCAAAGAAAGGAAACAAAGCAAAAATCAAGCTACCAAGCAAAAAAATGAAAGAAGTAAACCTAAACTGCAGAGCAACAATAGGAAAAGCAGCAGGCGGCGGAAGAACAGATAAACCAATGCTAAAAGCAGGAAAAAACTTCCACAAGAAAAAAGCAAGAGGAACAAAGTACCCAAGAGTAAGAGGAGTAAAGATGAACGCAGTAGACCACCCATTCGGAGGAAAAGAACACCACCACGCAATAACCAAGAAAGGAAAAATGGGTTCACCAGGACAACACGTAGGATCATTCGGATCAAAACAAACCGGAAGGAAAAAAAAGTGATTTAGATGCCAAAAGAGTTTAAATACAGAGGAAAAACACCCGAAGAAATGAAGAAGATGACAAGAGAAGACCTAGCAGAGATACTCCCAGCAAGACAAAGGAGAACCCTAAAAAGAGGACTGACAAAACAACAAGAAAAAGTACTCTCCAAACTAAAGGAAGACACAAACAGAAAAGAACCAGTCAAAACACACATAAGAGACCTACCAATACTACCCGAGATGTTCGGGAAAAAACTATCCATCCACAACGGAAAACAATGGAAAACCATCGAAATAAAACCCAGCATGATAGGGCACTACATAGGAGACTTCGCATTAACAAGATCAGAAGCAGTAAAACACTCCGGACCAGGAATCGGAGCAACAAGAGGAACAAAGTACATGTCAGTAAGGTGATAAAATGAGTTACTCGTACCAAGGACCACTAGAAGAAACAGCAAAAGCAAAAGCCATAAGGGAACAAGTATCCCCAAAGAAAACAATGGAAACCTGCAGAGCAGTACGAGGAATGAACGCGCAAAAAGCAATAAAGTACCTAGAAAACGTGAAAGCAAAAAAACAAGCAGTCACATACGGAAAACACAAGAAACAAATGCCACACGCCAAAGGAGGAAGACCCGGAGGATACCCAGTAAAATCCGCTGAAAAAGTAAAAAAACTCATAGAAAGCGCCCTGAAAAACGCTGAAGACGAAGGACTCGAAACAAACAAGATGAAGATAGTCCACTCCGCAGCATACAAATCAGGAGAAAGACCACGCTACGCCAAAAAAAGACCAAGAAAAAGCACAAAACTAACAACCATCGAAATAATCCTAAAACAAACGAGGTAATTCAAATGAAAGAAAAACAATTCATAAAAAGCTCAATAGACCAAATAAAAGCAAAGGAACACATAAACGAAAGCCTAAAAAGAGCTGGAATCGTTAACGTTGACATAAGAGAGACCACCCTCGGACACAGAATACTCATAATATCAGAAAAACCAGGACTAGTCATAGGAAAACGAGGAAAAAACATAGATCAACTAAAACAAGAACTAGAAGACCTCGGACTAAAAAGAGTAGAAATCGAAGTAGAAGAAGTACAGGACCGAGACCTACAACCAGAACTAATCTGCAAATGGGTCAACAAAATGCTCCTAAGAGGAACAAGAGTAAACAGAGCAGTAAAAAGAGCAGTAGGAAGCATAATGGACGCAGGCGCAATGGGTGCAGAAGTCTCAGTAAAAGGCCTAACAAGAGGAGCAAGCTCAATATCCACAAGAGAAAAAGCATCAGCAGGATACATGAAAAAAGTAGGAGAAGAAACAAAGAAAGTAAGAGAAGCAAACGGAGAAGCAATACTCAAACAAGGAAAACTCGGAATAAACGTAAAGATAGTCCCACCAGGAACCTACTTCAGAGACAAAACAGACCTAGATAACTACGTGGAAGAAGAAACAAAAAAAGAAACAAAAGAGGAAGATGATAACGATGGCGATAAAGAAAGCTAAAGAAATAAGGGAAATGGACGAAGTAGAGATAGAAGACCTACTAACCCAACTAAGAAACGACCTAGCACAAGAAAAAGCAGCTATCGCCGCAGGAACACAACCCGATAACCCAGGCAAGATCAAAGAAATCAAAAGAACAATAGCAAGAGCATTAACAATAAAAAACGAACGAGGTGTGAATGAATAAAATGAGTGAAGAAATATGTTCAACATGTGGTCTTCCAAAAGAGATCTGTGTATGTGAAGAAATAACAAAAGAAAAACAAGAAATCACGGTGAAGATAGAAACCAAGCGATACGGAAAAGCAATGACCGTACTCGAAGGCTTCAGCCCCGGAATAAACCTGGAATCACTAGCAAGCGACCTAAAAAAGAAACTAGCATGCGGAGGAACATACGACGAGAAAAGGAGACGCATAGAACTACAAGGGAACCACACACACAAAATAAAGAACATACTCACAAAAATGAACTACTCCGAGGAACAAATAAATGTCAAATGAAAGAGAAAAAGCAAAGATAGTGATGGGGGAACTCATAGGAGAAAAAACAAGAGTAACAAACAGCAAAGACAAAGGAAAAATAGGAATAGAAGGAAAAATAGTAGACGAAACACTCAACACACTCACAATAGAAACAAAGGAAAAAAAAGAAAAAAAGATACCGAAAAAAACATCAACATTCACATTCAAAAAAAACAATCAAAAAATAAAAGGAAAAGAAATAGCATACCGACCCGAAGATAGAATAAAGAAAAACTGGAGGAAATACGATGGCGTGTTCAGATAAAAACTGCCCAATACACAGCGGACTAAAAACAAGAGGCGCTGCACAGATAGCAACAGTAACCTCAACAAAGCCCAAAAACACGGTGATAGTAAGAAGAGACTACCTAGTCAAAAAACCAAAGTACGAAAGATACCTAAGAAGAAAAAGCAAGATAGCTGCACACAAACCAAAGTGCATGGACATAAAAGAAGGAGACAAAGTCGAGATAGCTGAATGCAGACCAATAAGCAAAACAAAACACTTCACGGTAACGAAGAAAATAGAGTGAGAAAAATGAAAGGAATAAGTTCAAAACCAACAGGCGCACTGGACCTAATAAGCAAAGTAAAAGTAGACGATAATAGTGGAGCCAAGATCCTAAGAGTAATAGCAAAAGAAGGCCACAGCGGAAGAAGACGAAGAAGACCAAAAATAGGCATCGGCCAAACATTCAAAGGCTCCGTAGTAAAAGGAAACGTAAAGATGAAAGGAAAAGTAGTCAGAGCAGTCCTAACAAGACAAAAAAAAGAATACAGAAGAAGCAGCGGACTAAGAGTAAAGTTCGAAGACAACGCAGCAGTACTAATAACCGAAACAGGAGAACCAGTCGGAAGCGAAATAAAAGGAGTAGTAGCAAAAGAAGCCGGCAAAAGATTCCCAAAAGTAGCAACAATATCAAAAAACGTAGTATGAGATGATACAAATGGATAAAAAACCACTCCACAGAATGCAGAAAAAAGTAAAATCAACCCTAAAACCAAGCCTAAGAAAGAAACAAAGTAAAAGAAGCATGCAAGTAAAGAAAGGAGACAAAGTGAAAGTAATGCGAGGAAAATACCGGGGCAAAACAGGGAAAGTTAAAAAAGTAAGCCTAAAAAAACCAACCATAGCGATAGAAGACCTAGAAATAGAGAAAGCATCAGGAGAAAAAGCTGACGCAAACATCCACCCAAGCAACCTTCAAATCATCAAGATAGACCTGGAAGATCCAAAAAGAAAAGAAATAACCGAAAAAGAGGAAAGTGAACAAAATGACTAAAGGATTCAGAAAAAAGTTGAACGCCCCAAGAGTAAGGAACATACAAAGAAAAGGCACCAAGTGGACGGTTAAAGCCGCACCAGGCCCACACCCCGCAGAAGAATCAGTCCCACTAAAAGTAGGTCTAAGAGACATCCTGAAAGTAGTTAAAACAGGAAAAGAAGCAGAGAAAATAATCAAAGAAGGAAAGATTCTAGTAGACAACAAAACAATCAAAGAACCAAAACACCCAGTAGGATTCATGGACGTACTAACCATAACAAACCCCCAGAAAAAGTATCAAACAGACTACAGAGCCCTCTACGACCTCAAGGGAAGAATAGAGTTCAAAGAAATAGACAAAAAAGACGCAAAACACAAACTGGGAAAAGTGAAAAACAAGAACAAGATAAAGAACGGAAAAACACAGATAACCCTCCACGACGGAAAAACACTCATAGAGGAAAAAGCAAACAAAGGAGACACCGTCAAAATAACCCTACAAGAGAAAAAGGTAGAAAAAATAATCGAACTGAAGAAAAACAATCTAGCATACATCGTAAGCGGAAAACACGCGGGAGAAACCCTGAAAATAACGGGAATAACACCCGGAGCAATGAAAAGAGAAGCACTAGTAGAGCTAGGGGAAATAAAGACCCAGAAAAGAAACGTATTCGTAGTAGGAGAAAAAACTCCAGAGATAAAGATCGGTGAATAACATGGCGCTAGAAAAACAGAAGATGATGAACATAGAAAAAGTAACCGTAAACATAGGTACAGGAGAGTCCGGAGAAAAACTAAACAAAGCCATAACCCTACTAGAAAGAATAACCCAACAAAAACCAATAAAGACAAGAGGAAGAAAAAAGGTACCCGTCTGGGACGTTCGAGAAGGAAAAGCAATAGGCACAAAAGTAACACTAAGAGGAGAAGAAGCAAAAGACTTCCTGAAAAAATCACTTCAAGCAGTCGAAAACAAACTCAGCGAAAAAAACTTCGATAAAACCGGAAACGTATCATTTGGAGTAGAAGAATACATCGAACTACCAGGAATAAAGTACGATCCAAAAATAGGGATGTACGGATTCGAAGTAGCCGTAACCATGAACAAATGGGGCTACAGAGTAAAAAAAAGAAAGATACAACCAAAAAAGATACCTAAAAAACACCAAGTAAGCAAAGAAGACACGATGCAGTACTTCAAAGACAACTTCAACGTAGAAATAAAGGAAAGAGGTAAGTAAAATGGAAAAAGAAAACCAATACGACTACACAAGAAAAGGAGAAAAAGGAAGAGTATGCAGATTCTGTGGAAACAAAAACGGAGTAATCAGAAAATACGGTCTAATCATATGCAGACAATGCTTTAGAGAAAAAGCAGAAGACTTAGGATTCAAAAAATACGGAGGATAAACAAGGTGATAAAAATGGATAGAGTCAACGAAGCCCTAATACACTTAAAAAACTCGGAGCAAGCGGGAAAAGAAACATGCCTTGTAAAACCATCCTCAAAGATGATAGGAAACATCCTTAAAATCCTACAGAAAAAAGGATACATAGGCGACTACGAACACATAGAAAACGGACGAGGAGGAGCCTACGAAATACACCTTAAAGGAAAAATAAACAACTGCAAAGCAGTAAAACCAAGGTACTCAATAAAAAAAGACGAATACCAGAAATGGGAAAAAAGATACCTACCAGCAAAAGGATTCGGAGAAGTAATAGTCACAACATCAAAAGGAGTCATGACAAGCCAAGAAGCCCGAGAAATAGGAGTAGGCGGAAGAATAGTAGCATTCATATACTGAGGAATAAAGATGAAAGAAGAACTACAGATACCAGAAGACGTAGAAGTCAAACTACAGGAACACACCCTCCAACTAGAGAAACAAGGAAAAAAACTGGAGGTCCAAATACCCAAACAAGTAGAGATCAAGTTAAAAGACAAAAAAATAGATCTATCCATCGAAAAACCAAAGAAAAAACAAAGAGGACTACTAGGAACAGCAAAAAGCAAGATAAAAATAGCCCTAAGGGGACTTGAAGAAGACTACGAATACAACCTAGTCGTAATATACCGCCACTTCCCCATGAACCTCAAGATAAAAGGATCAAAGATAGAGATCAACAACTTCACAGGAGAAAAAAATCCACGATACGCAAAAATAGTAGGAGACACAAAAGTAGAGATAAAAGGAGAAGAAATAACAGTAAAAGGACCAAACAAAGAACAAACAGGTCAAACAGCAGCAAACCTGGAACAAGCAACTCTGATAAGAGGAAAAGACCCAAGAAAGTTCGAAGACGGAATATACATTACAAAAAAACCGAGTAAGTGATAAAGATGACGGAATCAATCAACCAGAAGAAAAGAAAAAAGCCAAACTTCAGAAGCCCCGGAGCAAACCACAAGAAGATAAAGAAACGAGGCTGGAGAAACCCACGGGGAATAGACTCAAAACAAAGAAAAGGAAAAAGAGAAACCCCAAAAAGACCAAACATAGGCTACAGGCAACCAAAGAAAATAAGAGGACTACACCCAAGTGGATACACAGACAACCTAGTACACAACACCAATGAACTAGAAAAACTAGACAAAGAAAAAGATGCAGTAAGAATAGCATCAACCGTAAGCAAGAAAAAAAGAGAAACAATAATAGAAAAAGCAAAAAAACAAGAACTAAAGATACTGAACGAATGAGGCAAGATTAAAATGGATCTAAACAAAGTAAAAGAAATATCAGCAAGAGTCATGGGAATAGGGAAAAACAGAGTGAAGATACTCGATCCAGAAGAAGCAAGAGAAATCATGACAAGAGAAGACGTCAAAAACAAGATAGAACAAGGAGTAATAACGAAAAAAAGAATAAAAGGAGTAAGCAAAGGAAGAAAAAGAGGGAAAAAAAGACGTCAAAAAACAGGAAAAAGAAAAGGAGCAAAAAAAGCAAGGGAAAAACCAAAGAAAAGATGGATGAGAAACGTTAGAGCCCAAAGAAGAAAAATAAACGAACTAAAACCAGATCTAAAAGAAGGAGCATACCGAAGACTATATAGGCAAATAAAAGGAGGCCGCTTCAAAAGCAAAAGAAGACTAATGGCCCACATAGAAGAAAACAACCTAATAAAGAGTGATTAAAATGGCAAAAGGAAAACACTACAAGATAAAAAGAAAAAGAAGGAGAGAAGGAAAAACAGACTACAGAAAGAGACTGAATCTCCTGAAATCAAGAAAGAAAAGACTAGTCACGAGGATAAAAGGAAACACCATCATAGCCCAAGTAGTAAAATACAAGCCAGATGGAGACGAAGTAGTAGTCAACACAACCTCAAAAGAACTAAGGAAATATGGCTACAAAGGAAACCTATCCAACATACCCTCAGCATACCTAACTGGGTTACTGGCAGGAAAAAAATCTCTTGAAAAAGGAGTAAAAGAAGCAGTACTAGACATCGGGTTACACACCCCCATAAAAGGATCAAAAGTATTCGCCGTCTTAAAAGGAGCTACAGAAGCAGGTTTAAACATACCACACAGTGAAGAGGTACTCCCACCAGAGGAAAAATTACAAGGAAAACACATAGAAGAACACAGAGACACGAAATTGGAAGTAGAGAAAGTAAAAAAGAAGATAATGGAGAGTGAACAAAATGACTGAAAACTGGATTCCAAAAACGGAACTGGGTGAAAAAGTCAAAGCGGGAGAAGTAGAAGACCTAGAAAGAATACTTCAACTGAACAAACCAATAATGGAGTACCAAATAACAGACAAACTACTAGGAAAAATGCAGGAAGAAGTACTAGACGTTACAAGAGTATCCAGAACAACAGACTCAGGAAGAAAACTCTCATACCGCGTAACAACAGTGATAGGAGACAAAAAAGGACACATAGGAATAGGAACCAGCAAAGGAAAAAACGTACCACTCGCAATAGAAAAATCAATCAAGACCGCTAAAAAGAACATAAAATCCATACGAAGAGGATGCGGATCATGGGAATGTGGATGCGGAGAAGAACATTCAATACAAAAAGAAGTCAAAGGAAAAACCGGCTCAGTTGAAATAAAAATAAAACCAGCCCCAAGAGGAACAGGAATTGTAGCAGGAGAAACCGCGAAAAAGATACTACAACTAGCAGGAGTAAAAGACGCGTGGACAAAGACAAGGGGAAAAACAAGCACCACAAAGAACTTCGCTGAAGCCACACTGAAAGCACTCGAAGGAACAAGGAAAACAAGGTGAACAAAATGTTAGCAGTAATCAGAATCAGAGGAAACGCAAAAGTACCTAAAAAAGTGGAAGACACCCTACAGTTAATAGGACTAAAGAAAGTATACAACTGCACTATACTCCCAGAAAGCCCCACATACAAGGGAATGCTTCAAAAAGCAAAAGGAGAAATAACATGGGGAGAGATAGAAGAAGAAACACTCAAAAAACTCCTAGAAAAGAAGAACCTGCCCACGAAAGAAGTTATAGAAGCCCTAGGGAAAGAAGAAAGAATAGAAGAAATAAAAACAATCAAACTACACCCTCCAAAAGGAGGATTTAAAAGATCAAAGAAAAGACACTACAAACAAAAAGGAGAACTAGGATACAGAGGAAAAGAAATAAATCAATTAATCGAGAAAATGATGTGAAGGTGCCGAAAATGACTGACAGAACCAAAGGAAAAAGGAAAAAAAGATACAGAGGAAAAAGGAGCCACGGAAGAGGCAACACCAAAGGAGGAAGGGGAAAAGGAAGTAGAATGGCAACCTGCAACGCTAAAGGAGGAAGAAACTACGCCCACTACCTCAAGAAAGAAAAGAAAAAAGAAAAAGGAATGAGCGGAAAACCATCCCAAGAGCCAATAAACTTAAGAGACCTAGAAAAAATCCCCGTAGAAGAAGGAAAATTAGACGTAACCAAACACGGATACGAAAAAGTGCTCGGTGGAGGAAATATAACTCAAAAACTAACAATAACGGCAAAATCATTCTCACAGTCCGCAAAAGAAAAAATAGAGAAAGCAGGCGGAAAAACAATATTAAAAGGTGAATGAACTGAGCTTACAGGCCCTAAACCCCATAATAGACCTTCTCCCAGAAGTAAGGGAACCAGAAGTAAAACTAAGTCTAAAGAAGAAACTCATATGGGTAGGGATAGCTCTAACGATATTTCTAGTACTATCAGTGATCGTTCCGATAGGAATCCAGGCCGCTGACCAAGGACAGTTCCTGGAAAGCCTGCAACAGATAACCGCATCAAACATAGGAACGATGGCAACACTCGGTATCGGGCCAATCGTAATGGCATCAATAATACTCCAGCTACTGATGGGCGCAGACATAATCAAACTAGACATGACCGACCCCTCGCAAAAAGCACTCTTCCAAGGAACACAAAAACTCGTGGCCATAATCTTCTGTTTCTTCGAAGCAGGAGTCTACGTAGTAAGTGGATTCTTACCCACCGCCGGAGGCCTAATGGCTCTCTTCGTGATACTACAGGTAGCAATAGGTGGAATAATAATCATATACCTCGACGAAGTAGTATCTAAGTACGGAGTAGGCTCAGGAGTAGGGCTATTCATCGTAGCAGGAGTTTCTTCAACCATCATCTGGAGGATGTTCAGCTGGGTAACCGTACCCGGAACAGATCAATTCATAGGGTTAGTACCTCAAATTATGAAAGGAGTAGTAGTAGGAAACATCCCACACACCGCGCTGTTCCCCGTAATATTCACAGTAGCGATATTCCTGATCTGCGTATACGCACAGACCATGAAAGTAGAGATACCACTAACATGGGGTAGAATAAGGGGAACCGGAGCAAAGTACCCTCTCAAATTCATGTATCTAAGCGTAATACCTGTAATATTCGTAGCTGCGCTACTGGCAAACGTTCAACTCTGGGGAATCGCGATGCACAGAGTAGGCTATCCCCTACTAGGTGAATTCGAAAACAATCAACCAGTCTCAGGGGTAGCATACTACATACAATCCCCCGTAGGCGCCCTAGGGACACCAGGGCAAGCATCAGCGACCATAAGAGACCCAAGGAAAATAGCGCAGATAGGTATCTACACCTCAGTCATGGCCTTCGGAGCAATACTATTCGGTAAGTTCTGGGCGAAGATGAGTAACATGGGTAGCGAAGACGTAGCCGAGCAACTCAAGAACACCGGTCTACACGTACCAGGATTCCGCAGAGACAAAAGAGTCATCAAAAAAGTACTGGACAGATACATACCCCCCTTAATAGTCCTAGGATCAGCATTCATCGGTATCTTAGCAGCCCTAGCGGATTTAACGGGCGCAATAGGATCCGGAATAGGAATACTACTAGCAGTAGGAATACTATATCAACTCTACGAAGAACTAGCAAGCGAAGAAGCATTCCAATCCATACCAGGACTATCCCTCAGTTAAGGAGAAAAAAATGAAAGCACTAATCATAGGAGTCCCAGGAGTAGGAAAAACAACAATCCTAAAAGGCGCCCTCGAAAAACTAGAAAACTACAAAACAATAAACTTCGGCACAGAGATGCTAAAAGCAGGAAAAGAAAAAGGCATAGTAAAAAACAGAGACCAACTAAGAAAACTGAACCCAGAAAAAGAGAAAAAACTCCAACTAAAAGCAGTGAAAAAAATCAAGAAAGAACAGAACCTACTAATAGACACTCACCTAGCAATAGAAACAAAGAAAGGCCTACTTCCAGGCATGCCTCATAGAATATTGAAAGAAATAAATCCCGAAAGAATAATACTAATAGAAACCAACGCAGAAGACATAATAAAAAGACGAAGAAAAGACGAAACTCGTGAAAGAGAAGACTTCAAAATAGACCCCGCAACACACCAAGACATAAACAGGGCCCACGCCGCAACAGCATCAACACTAACCGGAGCCCTTATAAAAATCATAAAAAACCAGGAAGGAAAAATAGATAAAGCAGTAGACGAACTAGTTAACACACTGGAGGAATAACAATGGACCCCGCAACAACCATCGCACTAATAGCAGCATGCGTAGGAGCAGCCACAACTGGCCTAAACAAACTACTCGTAGACCAAGATAGAGTAGAAGAAATAAGAAAAAGACTAAAAGAAATACAAAAAGAAATGAAAGAAGAAAAAGGAAAAGAACAACCAAAAAAACAGAAAGAAATGATGCAACTATCCAAAGAAATGATGCTGAACAACTTCAAGCCAATGATATTCACATTAATCCCCATACTAATACTAATATTCTTCCTGAAAGGCATGTATGGAGAAGCAGGAGTAGTAGTAACCCTCCCAATACTAAACATCGGGCTAACCTGGCTATGGTGGTACATACTAATCTCAATAATAGTCAGCATGACCCTTGAAGGAATCTACAAAGCATGGAGAAAAAGAAACAAAGAAGATTAACATGCTGATAACCATCTCCGGAACACCAGGCGCAGGAGACACCACCACCTCAGAAAAACTAGCCCAAGAACTAAACTACAAAGTAGTACACATCGGGGAAATACAGAAACAACTTGCAAAACAAAGAGGAATAACACCGGAAAAACTATGGGAAGAACAAGAAAAGAACCCAAAAAAACTAGAGAAATTCAATCGAAAACTAGATCAAAAACAAGTAACACTAGCTCAAAAAGAAGATAACCTAATTCTGAACGGGAAGTTAAGCGCACTACACATACAAAACGCCAAACTAAAAATCTTTCTAGACGCAGACATAACCGAGAGAGCAAAAAGAACAATAATGCGGGAAAAAATAGGACGCAGAAACTTCGCTGAAAAAGTAGATCAAAAACAAGAATATAACGAACCGAGTGCAGAAGAAATAAAAAAACAAGAAAAAAAAATAAAGGAAAGAGAAGAAAAAGAAACAAAACACTGGAAGAAAATATACAACTTCAACTACATCAAAGACAAAGAAGCCTACAACCTAGTAATCGATACAACAGACAAAAGACCAGAAGAAGTCGTGAAGATAATAAAAAACAAAGTTAAAAAGATTCAAGATGACTAAACCCATAAAAGGAGTCCTCCTCATAGACAAACCAAAAGGAAAAACAAGCCCACAAATAACAAAAGAGATAGCGAAAAACCTCGAAACAAAAGCAGGACACTGCGGAGCACTAGACCCCTTCGCCACAGGAATACTACCAATAGCAATAGGTAAAACCGTAAAAATACAGGAATACATCCAGAGAATGGACAAAGAATACACTGCAACAATAGAAACAAGTAAATACATAGAAAAAAACACATTAAAGGAAAAACTAGAAACACTCCAAGGAAAAACAATTCAACTACCTCCAGAAAAATCCTCAGTAAAAAGAGAAGAAAGAGAAAGAGAAATCTACTCCATAGAAAAAATAAGAAGCACGGGAAAACAACACATATTCAACGTCTCATGCCAACACGGAACCTACATAAGGGTACTAGTGAAAGACCTAGAAGAAAAACTAGGGATAAAAACAACATTAAAAGAACTCAGAAGGATCAACCTAGGCCCCTGGAACATAAAAAACACCCATAACCCAGAAAAAATCACTAAAAACAACATAGGAAACAAATTAATAACAATAGAAGAAGCACTAAAAGAATACCCTGAAGCAGAAATCAAAGAAAGCGCCCTAAAATCAATAACCCACGGTGAAGACCTAAAAGCCCCTGGAATAAAGAGATTAAAAGGAAACATAACACCAGGAAAAGAAGTAAAGATAACACACAAAGAAAAAGTAGTCGCGATAGGGCAAAGCCTATTCACAAAAGAAGAAATAGAGAAAAAAAGAAGAGGCGTAATCATAAAAACCAAGAAAGTCATAGTAAACCCCGTAAAACAATAAACAAAACCCAAGACAACTGGAAAAGATGCTGGGATGGCAGAGTGGAAATGCGCCAGTTTCTGGTTTCACTTAAAAAAGAACCAGAAGGCGAGCCTGGAAAGCTGGTGGCCTTTGGCCGCAAGGGTTCGAATCCCTTTCCCAGCGTAAACAAAAACAACAAAGCAGACATTTATAAAGAAGAAAAAAGAGAAAATATACCACTCAAACAACACTACATTTTAAGTGTAGGCGAGCCCAAAGAGGCGAAGACCCATAGCAAAAGAAAGAAGGTAACAAACATGACAGAAATAGAAGAGATCGTCCGTCTAGCAAAGAAGGACGTTAACGGGCACCTAGAAATAAGTGAAGCCCTCAGAAAAATAAAGGGAATAGGGATAAATCTAAGCGCATCCCTAGCACAGATAGTAGCAGAAGAACTCAACATAGACAAAGAAACAAAGATAGGGACCCTGGACGACAAGCAACTAAAAAAGATCGAGAAAATCATAACCAACCTACACGACTACGGAATACCCCCCTTCATGCTTAACAGAAGAAAAGACAGAGAAACAGGCGAAAACAAACACCTAACTGAAGCAGACCTCGAACTACAAACAAAGAGAGACATAGACTTCATGAAAAGCATAAAGAGCTACAGAGGAGTAAGACACATCTATGGAAAAAGAGTAAGAGGACAAAGAACAAAGACAACCGGCAGAGGAGAAAAAACCGTTGGAGTAAAGAAAAAGAAGTTACCCAGCAAAAAAGGAAAATAACAGGTGAATAAATGGGAGACCCAAGAACACTCAGAAAAAAGTTCGACAAACCAAAGAACCCCTGGAACGCCAGGATGATACTTGAGGAAAAAGACCTCACCAAACAGTACGGATTGAAGAACAAGAAAGAAATATGGAGAGCAAAAACGAAAGTAAGAAACTACCGACACCAAGCAAGAGAGATGCTTGGATTACCTGAAGAAGAAAGAAAAGAAAAAGAAAAAGAACTACTCAAAAAACTAGAGAAACAAGGACTAGCAAAAAAAACAACTGACTTAGACGACGTACTCTCATTAACGGTCAAAGACCTCCTAGAAAGAAGACTACAAACACAAGCCTGGAGAAAAGGCCTTGGAAACACCCCAAAGCAATCAAGACAACTAATAACCCACGGACACATTCAAGTTAACGGGAAAAAAGTCAATGTACCAGGAAAGATAATCACAAAAGACGAAGAAAAAACCATCCAGTGGTACAAAACACCCATTAAAATCGCTCAATCAGAAGCAAAACCACTCCAAGAAGAAGAAAAGAAAGAAAAACCAACAAAGAAAAAAGAAAAAACTAAAAAACCAAAGAAAAAGGAAACAAAAGAAGAAAAAAAAGGAGCAAAGTGCCCAGAATGCGGTAAAAGCTTCAGTTCAGAAAGAGGAATGAAGATACACCACACACAGATGCACGGAAAAGGTGATGAAGAATGAAGGAAAAATGGGCAGTAGCACACATATACGCATCAAACAACAACACAGTAATCACGATAACGGACCCCACAGGATCCGAAACACTATCCAAAAGTTCAGGTGGAATGGTCGAAAAAGCAAGCAGAAAACAAGGATCGCCACACGCAGCAGCTAGAGCAGCACAAGAAGCAGCACAAGAAGTAAGTAAAAAAGGAATAAGAGGAGTAGACGTTAAACTAAGAGCACCAGGAGGACACAAATCAAAGATCCCTGGACCAGGAGCACAAGCAGCAATAAGAGCATTCGCAAGAAGCAAACTCAGAATAGGAAAAATAGAGGACGTCACCCCAATACCACACGATGGAACAAAGAAGAAAGGTGGAAGAAGAGGAAGAAGACCCTGAAGAGGAAACAACATGAAGATAACAAACATAAAAGAAGAAGATGAAGAGATGATCTTTCAGCTGAAAGAAAGTCACGCAGCGATGGCTAACGCAATAAGACGAGCCACAATGAGAGAAATACCTACAATGGCAGTAACTGAAATAGACTTCTTCAAAAACGATGGATCAATGCCCGATGAATACCTCGCAAACAGAATAGGACTAATTCCAATAACAACCCCAAAAAACTACAAACTACCAGAAGAATGCGAAGACCCACTCGACCCGGAATGCTCAACAACACTAACACTAACCGCAGAAGGACCAGGAACAATCTACGCATCAACGTTCGAATCAGAAGACCCTAAAGTAAAGATAATACACCCAAAGATGCCCATAACAAAACTCAATGAAGGCCAAGAAATGGAGCTAGAAGCAATAGCAAAGCTAGGCAAAGGAAAAGAACACGCAAGACACAAACCCTGCCTAACAACCTACAACACAAACCTAAAAAAACCAGCGAAAGAAGACCCACAAACAGAGTTCCAGTTCACCATAGAAACATACTGCGAGAAAAAACCAAGAGAAATACTCAAACAATCACTAAACATCATAAAACAAAAAGCAGAAGAACTAGAAGAACAAATCAAGGAGAAGTGAAAAGCGGGGATGCCTGAGCGGTCAAAAGGGCATGGTTGAGGGCCATGTGGCTTAGTGCCTTCACGGGTTCAAAACCGAGAGGGACAACAAGTCCCTCCAGTGAATATCCCGTTCCCCGCATACCACAACACAAAAAAGTGATGAAAATGAAGACAAAAACAACGAACCCAAGAATAAAGAAACTAGTAAAGAAACTTCGAGCAGAAGAAGGCCTCTGGAAAGCACTGAGTAAAGAACTAAGCAGAGCAAACAGAAGAAGAGCAGAAGTAAACACATACAAACTAGAATCAGAACTTGAAAACGGCGAAACCGCCTTAGTACCAGGAAAAGTAATAGGCCACGGAGAAATCAGCAAAAAAATAAATGTAGCCGCACTCAACTACTCACAGTCCGCAAAAGAAAAAATAGAGAAAGCAGGCGGAAAAACAATGACCATAGAACAAGCACTAGAAGAAAAGATAGACAAAAGCAAAGCAAGGATAATTAAATAAACTCAAGAGATGATTAAATGGACAAAGTAAAAGTGATAAACGGCAAAAACCGAGTCTTGGGAAGACTCGCATGCGAAGCCATAAACGAAGCCAAGAAAGGCAAGCAAGTCAAGATAATCAACGCAGAAGACATCATAATAACAGGAAGAAGAAAGAACACAGTTAAGAGATACCAAGACAAATTCAACTTAAGAAACATAGGAAACCCTAAAAAAAGCCCAAAGATAGTCTCCAGAAGACCAGACCTATTCGTAAAAGGCAGAATAAGAAGAATGCTGGCAAAAGAAAAGAGCATGAACAAAAAAATAAAGAAAAGAATAAAAGCATACATAGGAAACCCTGAAAACCTAAAAGCAGAAACCAAACAAAACAAAGAAAAACTAAGCAAACCACATATAACCATAGAAAAACTATGTCAAGAAATAGGAAAAAAGTGATAACATGAAAAAAGAAGTCTTCACCAAAGGAAAAAAGAAAGAAGCAATAGCAAGAGCAGTACTCAAAAAAGGAAAAGGCAAAGTAAAAATCAACAAACAACCAATAGACCTCTACACTCCCGACGTAGCAAGAAGAATGATCAACGAACCACTCAACATAGCCAAAGAAATACTCGGCGAAGACAAAATGAACAAAATAGACATACACGTAAACGTGAAAGGCGGAGGAAAAACAGGACAAACCCTCGCATCAAGAACATCCATAGGGAAAGCCCTAGCAGAATGGAGCGACTCAGAACAACTAAACAGAAAATTCATGCAGTACGACCGATCACTACTAATAGACGACTACAGAAGAAAAGAACCAAAGAAACCCCTCCGAAAAGGAGCAAGAGCAAAACCAACAAAGTCCTACAGATAAGGTGAAAAAACATGTTGATACCGGTAAGGTGCTTCAGCTGCGGAAAACCCATAGGACACCTATGGGAAAAATTCCAAGAGGAAACACAAAAAGGAAAAGACCCAAAAGAAGTAATGGACCAACTAGGACTCAGAAGATACTGCTGCAGGAGAATGGTAGTAAGCCACGAAGACCACATAGACGAAGTGAACAGATACTCAATCTACTAATGGGGCCATAGGGTAGCCTGGCATCCTGCCACCCCGGGGCGGTGGCGACGTGAGTTCGATACATAAGGAACCTTAGGGGTCCTTAAGTGAAAATCTCGCTGGCCCCATCACCCAAAGAAGAGGCAAAAAATGGATCAAACAACCATACAAAAAATAGAGTCACGGGTAATACTCAACTCAAAAGGACAGAAAACAATAGAAACCGATGTATACACCCAAAAAGGATTCGGAAGAGCCAGCGCACCCATAGGCACATCCGCAGGAAAACACGAAGTAACACAACTACCAGAAAAACCAGAAAAACTGATAAAAAAAGCCAAACAAAAACTATACCCACAGATAGTAGGAATAAACAGCCTCAAACAAGAAGAAATAGACGAAGAAATAAAGAAAATCGACGGAACCCCAACACTGAAAAACTACGGAGCAGCAGTAACCCTCCCCCTCTCAATAGCCACAGCAAAAGCAGCAGCAGACACACAAAACATACCCCTACACCACCACCTAAACAAAGTGAAGAATTACCACCTCCCAAGACACATAGGAAAATGCATATCCGGTGGACTACACTCACACAAAGGCCCCGAGATACAAGAATTCCTCTCAATACCCCTCAAAACAGACAGCTTCAAAGAATCCTGCTTACTAAACCTAAAAATGTATGAAGAAGTAAAAAAATCCCTAGAAAAAGAAGACAAATGCTTCACAGGTGGAAGAGGACTCGAACTAGGCTACACAACCACATTGAACAACGAAGAATGCCTCAGAATAATGAACATAGCAAAAGAACGAGTGGAAGAAGCAACCGGAAAAACCATAGAAATAGGCATAGACGCAGCAGCATCAGAGATATACAGAAAAGGAAAGTATCACTACGAAGAGAAAAAAAGAGACCCAGAAGAACAGTTCTCACACATCATACAAATAATAGAAGACCACGACCTAACATACATAGAAGACCCATTTGAAGAAGAAGACTTCCAAAACCACGCGAAACTAACAAAAAAACAAAAAAACAAAATCATATGCGGAGACGACATCTTCACAACCAACCTGAAGAGATTCGAAAAAGGAATAAAAGAAAAAGCATGCAACACAATACTAATAAAACCAAACCAAGTCGGAACCATAACCGATACTAAGAAAACAATAAAAAGAGCCAAACAAGAAAGATACCACACCACAATATCACACAGATCAGCAGAAACCAACGACACATTCATATCCCACCTAGCAATAGCACACCAAACACCAATGATGAAGATAGGAATAACAGGTGGAGAAAGAGTAGCAAAACTAAACGAGTTAATACGAATAGAAAACTACCTAAAAGGTGAATAAATGACTGAAAAAGAAGACAAAATGAACCTAGAAAACCCCCTAGTACCACTAGAAAAGTACCTGGAAGCAGGCGTACACATAGGATCAAAGTTCAAAACAGGAAAAATGAATGAATTCACGTACAAATGCAGAGACGACGGACTATGGGTCCTAAACATAACAGAGATAGACCAAAGAATAAAAACAGCAGCAAAAATGATCGCAAAACAAGAACCCGGGAAAATACTGCTAGTAGCAGGAAGAACATACGCACAAAAACCCGTTAACAAAATGGCGGAAATTCTAGGGACAAAAGCAGCAATCAGAAGATTCACACCAGGAATGCTAACAAATCCAAAAGGAAAAAAATTCATAGAACCCAACCTAGTAGTAACAGCAGATCCATCAGTAGACAGACAAGCAATAAAAGAAGCTAGAACCGCGAAGATACCAGTAATAAGCCTCTGTGACACCTCAAACATAGTCGCAAACATAGACTTAATAATCCCAGTCAACAACAAAGGAAAAGAATCACTCGCACTAATCTACTACCTCCTAACAAGAGAAGCCCTAAAGGAAAAGGGAACAATAGAAAAAAACGAGGAATTCAACTACAAACCAGAAGACTTCAAGACCGAGAGGTAGAAAATCCCTCTCACCCCCCTCTTCTTCACCCACCCCTCTCTCAATCAGGGTTATTAAGATTAAACCATCTAATAACCACAGGTAAAAACCACTAAAAAGGAGAAGTCAAAAATGAAGTACCTAATTCTCAAACACTCCCTGAAGAACGCCTACGAACATCATGGTGAAGCAGAAGTAAAACCAGTAATAAACAAAGTCCTCGGAGAAAAACCAGAGCTAAAAGAAAAGATGTCCGAACTAGGTAAAAAAACCAGTCAAGTAATCAAAGAAGTCAATGAGATGACCCAAGAACAACAAGAAAGAAAACTAATCGAGATATACCCAGAAGCCCTTGAAAAAAAAGAGGAAGAACAAAAAATAGCAAAACTCCCAGGAAAAACCGATAAAGTAATCATGAGGTTCGCACCATACCCCTCCGGTCCCCTACACCTAGGTCACGCTAAACAAGCAGTCCTAAATCACTTCTACTCAAAAGAACAACATGATGGAAAATTCATACTAGTTCTAGATGACACAATCGGCTCAAAAGAAAAAAGAATAGACCCAAAAGCATACGAAATGATAAAAGAAGATATGAAGTGGCTGAACCTCAACTACGACGAAGTCCACCTCAAATCAAACAGAATGGAAAAATACTACGAATGGGCAGAAAAAGTAATAGAAAAAGAAAAAGCATACATCTGCACCTGTTCAGTCGAAAAACTAAGAAGATTCAGAAAAGAACAAAGAGAATGCATACACAGAAAACAACCAAAAGAAAAAACAGAAGAAGAGTTCCAGAAAATGCTAAAAGGAGACTACAAAGAAGGTGAAGCAGTACTACGAATAAAAACAGACATGAAACACAAAGACCCCGCATTCAGAGACAGAGTAATCATGAGGATAAGCGAACAAAAACACCCTAGAACAGGGAAAAAATACCACGTATGGCCCTTACTAGACTTCTCATGGGCAGTAGACGATTACCTACTTGGAATGACCCACATACTAAGAGGAAAAGACCTCATGATGGAAACCAAGATGGAAAAGTACATATGGGACACACTGAACATCGATTACTCACACGTAGAATTCATACACACCGGCCTGATGAACATAGAAGGAATAAACCTCAGCTCATCTGAAGCAAAAAGAAAGATAGACTCAAAGGAATACGAAGGATGGGAAGATCCAAGAACATGGAGCATCCGATCCCTCCGATCCAGAGGCATAACCCCCGAAGCGATAAAAAAATTCGTACTATCAACCGGCCTAAGCGAATCAAACTCAACAGTCCCGATAGACAACCTATACTCAGAAAACCGGAAGATGATAGACTCAGAAACCCGTAGATTCTACTTCGTACCCAAACCGAAGAAACTCACCGTGAAAAACATGGAAAAAACCACAGTAGAAGTACCCTTCCACCCAGAGAAAAACATGGGGAGAAAAAAATACCACTTCAAAGAAGGAGAACAAGTTTTCTACATTCCAAGCAACGACGCAGAAAGACTAAAAAAAGGAGACAAGGTACGGTTAAAAGGAGCGATAACTGTCGAGGTTACTTCAAAGGACGAGCAAGCAGTATTATCTAAATTCATTGGGAAACAAATAAAAGCGCAACCAAACAATATCCTCCAATGGGTCACCGAAAACCACCTTGAAGTTTCAGTTACCCTTACCTCCGGAGACACCCAGGGTGGCTACGGTGAAGAACACCTGAAAAAAGTCGAAGAAGGAGAAACCATCCAATTCGAAAGATACGGATTCGTGAAGATAAGTGAAAAAGGCGAAGAAGTAAAAGCGGTATACAGCCACAACTAAACTGAAAACATCAAAAAAAACCCAAAGACATTCCAGATGAAACAAAAATACAAAAATAGTTATAAACCACGATGAAGCAAAGAAGATACACAAACTACACTACTCATATAGATCAAAGAAACAAAAAGATCTAAATGAAGCCAATGAAAAAACGAGGTGGATAGAACATGACAAACACATACCAAGACTTCGAAGTACCAGAACAACTAGCCAGAGAAACCTACGACGCAGTAGAAAAAGCAAAAAGAAAAGGAAAGATAAGAAGAGGGATAAACGAAGTAACAAAAGCAATAGAAAGAAAGAACGCGAAGATAGTAGTAATAGCCGAAGACGTAAACCCCCCAGAGATAATTGCACACCTTCCGATACTAGCAAAAGAAAAAGGAGTGCCCTACATATTCGTACCATCCCAAAAAGAACTCGGATCAGCGAGTGGAATAAAACTAGGAACATCAAGCCTAGCAATAAGCAACACAGGGGAAGCACAAAAAGACATAAAAAAGATAATAAAAAAGATAAACAAAATAAAAAGCGATGAAGAAGAAGATAAAACAGAGGAAAAACAAGAAACAAAAAAAGACAAACCAGAAAAAACCGAACAAGCAAAAGAAACAAAAAAAGACAAGGAAGAAGTAGAAGAAGAGAAGAGTGAATAATATGGCAGATGACGCAACACCCGCAGAAGTAATAGAAGTAATCGGGAGAACCGGAGTAAAAGGCGAGATAAACCAAGTGATGGCTAAGATACTCGATGGACGAGAAAAAGGAAACATAAAAAGAAGAAACATAAAAGGACCCATTCAAAAAGGCGACATCCTACTACTAATCGAAGTAGAAACTGAAGCTAAAGCAATAAACCCAAGATAGGTGAAAAAATGAAGTGCACATTCTGTAAAAAAGAAATCGAGCCCGGAACGGGAAAGATGTACGTAACCAAAGATGGAAAAAGAAGCATGTACTGCACCAGCAAGTGCGAGAAAAACCACCTAAAACTAGGGAGAAAACCCTACAAAACCAAGTGGGTAAAAAGCGATTGAAAACACAGTGAAACAACACAACGAAGAAAAACCACTGCTAATTCAGATTAAGCAACCAGAAATCCTCGGAACGAAAAAAGACTGAGGCGGGATTTTAAAAAGGAGATGAAGATGATAAGATCACCCATAATATGCGTAATGGGTCACGTAGACCACGGTAAAACAGCACTACTGGATGCAATAAGAGGATCAGCAGTCACTAAAGGTGAAGCCGGAGCAATAACGCAACACGTGGGAGCCAGCTTCATATCCACCAACGTAATAGAAAAAGAATCCTCTGAAATACTCAAAAAATACGGATACCAACTAAAAATACCTGGACTACTATTCATAGATACACCCGGCCACGAAGCATTCACATCCCTCAGAAAAAGAGGAGGAAAAACCGCTGACCTCGCGATACTCGTCGTAGACATAACACAAGGAGTTCAACCACAAACAAAAGAAGCAATCCAGATACTAAAAGAACACAAATGCCCCCTAATAATCGCTGCAAACAAAGTAGACCTAATACAAGGATGGAACCCAAACAAAGGAGAACCATTCACACAAACAATAAAAAAACAAAGTAAAAGAGCCAAGGAAAACCTAGAAAACCGCTTATACTCACTAATCGGGGAGATAGCCGGACAAGGATTCAACTCACAGAGATTCGACAAAGTAAAAAACCCGGAAAAAACCTTCCTAATAATCCCAGTTTCAGCAGAAACAAAAGAAGGAATCCCAGAACTCCTCATGTTCCTAGCAGGACTCTCACAAAAATACCTCAAAGAAAACCTTGAAATAGACTCCTCCGAACCAGGAGAAGGAACAATACTAGAAGTTAAGAAAACAAAAGGACTCGGAACAACACTAGACGTAATCCTCTACAAAGGAACACTGAAAAAAGGGGACAAAGTAATAGTCGCAACAAAGAAAGAAGCCATAGAAACAAAAATAAAAGCACTACTAGAACCAAAAGAACTAAAAGAGATGCGGGAAGCAAAAGACGCGGAATTCGAAAGAGTAGAAAAAGTGACCGCCGCCGCAGGAGTAAAAATATCCGCTCAAGACATAGGAGAAGTAATTCCAGGTTCACCGATAATAGCAGTTAAAGAAGGAGAAGAACAAAAAACCAAGCAAGAAGTAGAGGCAGAACTAGATGCCGCTGAAGTAAGAAACCCAGAAGAAGGAGTAATAATAAAAGCAGACACAATAGGCTCACTAGAAGCAATGATAAGCCTATTCAAAAAATCCGAAATCCCAATAAGAAGAGCAGAAATCGGCAAAGTAAACAAAAAAGACATAACAGAAGCTAAATCAATAAAAGAAAAAAATAGGTACCTCGGCGCAGTCTTCGCATTCAGTACAATCGTGCCAGACGATATAGAGAAAAGAGCCAAAGAGTCCAACGTACCCCTATTCCAATCAAAAGTAATCTACGAACTAGAAAAAAATTACAAGGAATGGAAAGATGAAGAAAAAGAAAGAGAAAAAGAAGAAAGACTAGAAAAATATACCTACCCCGCTAAGATCAAGATACTACCAGAACACGTATTCAGAAAAAGCAAACCAGCGGTAGTAGGCGTCAAAATCCACCAAGGAAAAATAAAACCAGGATACATGCTAATGAACAACGAAGGAACAAAAGTAGGCAAAATAAAAAGCATACAAAAAGAAGAACACACCCTAGATATAGCCGAAGAAGGAGACGAAGTAGCGATATCAATAGAAAACGCCACCGTAGGAAGACAAATAAAAGAAGAAGAAACCCTTTACACCGCAGTCCCAGTCATACAGACATACGAACTCCAAAAAGAAGGATTCAAAAACGAAACCCTACTCAGAGAAATACGAAACATACAAAGAGGTGAATAGAAAATGAAGATAGTAGTATCAAACCCAAAAACAGGAAAAACATACCAAAAAGAAGTAGATGACAAAAAAGCAAGAGCAATCCACAACAAGAGAATAGGACAAGAAATATCCGGAAGCTTACTGGACATAGACGGATACCAACTAGAAATAACCGGAGGAAGCGACAAACAAGGATTCCCAATGAGAAGAGGACTAAAAACAGCAGAAAGAAAAAAACTACTCCTAAAAGGAGGAACAGGATACCGTCCAAAAGAAAGAGGAATAAAGAAAAGAAAAACAGTAAGAGGAGAGATAGTAGAAGAAGACATCGAACAACTCAACCTAAAAGTAACCAAAAAAGGAAAGAAAGACCTAGAAGTCATCTTCGGAATAAAACAAGAAGAAGAAACAGAAAAAGACAAGGAAGAACAAAAAGAAACAGAAAAAGAGGAAACAGGAGAAAAAACAAGAAAAGAAAAAGAAGACAAAAAAGAGAAAAAACAAGAAAAAGAAGAAACAAAAGAAGACAAACCAGAAAAAACCGAACAAACAGAAGAAACAGAAAAAGACAAAGAAGAACAGAAAGAAGACAAAAAAGAAGAGTAAATACATAAACTACGGAACCACAAAAGAAAAAGAGGATAAAAATGAGTGAACTCAAGCAACCTGAAGTCAACATAGGCCTAACAGGCCACGTAGACTCAGGAAAAACAAGCGTAGTCCAGCAACTAACAGGAGAATGGACAGACACCCATTCAGAAGAATTGAAAAGAGGAATAACCATGAAGATCGGCTACGCAGACGCTAAGTTCTACAAATGCAAAGAAAAAAACACCTACACAACCAACAAGAAAGAATGTAAGAACCCAGAGTTTCTCAGAAAAGTATCCTTCGTAGACTGCCCCGGACACGAAATAATGACCACCGTAACACTCTCAGGAACAAGCATAATGGACGGAGCACTACTAATAATCTCAGCCAACGAAGAATGCCCACAAACACAAACAAGAGAACACCTAGCAGCACTAAGCATGACTGGAATAGAAAACATCGTGATAGTACAAACAAAGATAGATCTAGTCACGAAAAAACAAGCAAAGGAAAACTACAAACAAATAAAAGAATTCGTGAAAGGAACAACAGCAGAAAACGCTCCAATAATCCCAGTATCATCACACCACAACATAAACTTCAGTGAACTCATAAAAGCAATTGAAGAAAACATAAAAACACCCAAAAGAGACCACAAAAAACCTGGGAAGATGCAAGTAGCAAGATCCTTTGACATAAACAAACCCGGAACCAAAGTAAAAGACCTAAAAGGTGGAGTAATAGGTGGATCCATGATACACGGCACAATCAAAAAAGGAGACAAAATACAAATAACCCCTGGGATAATAAAAGGAAAAGAACACCATCCAATAGAAACAAAGGTAGTATCCCTATTCATAAAAGAAGGAGAAATCAAAGAAGCAACACCCGGAGGATTAACCGCAATACAAACAGAGATGGAACCCTCCATGACAAAAGGAGACCGCTTAATCGGCTCCATAATCGGAAAACCCGGAGAACTACCCCCAGTAAAAACCGAAATCACCGTGAAAACACATCTACTGAACGAAGAGATAATAAAACAAGAAATAACACCCCTAAAACAAGATGAACCACTAGTAATCAACTCAGGGACCTCAACAGTACCTGGAAAAGTAGAGAAAATAGAAGGGGAAAGAGAAGTAAAAATAAGCCTAAGAAAACCAATAGCAATAGGAAAAGGATCAAGAGTAGCAATATCAAGGAGATCCGGAGTAAGGTGGGGCCTAATGGGCTACGGAGTGGTCCAATGAAGGTACTCCTAGACACAAACTTTCTCATGCTACCTGAAGATAAAAAAATAGATATATTTACAGAAATAAAGAAAAAAATACCCCTAGCAAAGTTCGTGATACTACCCTCCATAAAAAAAGAACTGAAAAAACTCAACACCAAGTCAAGCAAACTAGCGCTACAGTTAATAAAAAAGAAAAAAGTAAAAGTAGTGGAACCCACAAATAAAGATGAAGACAAACCAACAGACGATCAAATACTGGAATACGGAAAGAAAAACAAAGCATACGTAGCAACAAACGACAAAGAACTAAAAAAAAGATGCACAGAACAAAACGTCCCAATCATATACCTAAGAAGCAGCAAAAAAATAGAGTTAACAAGGTGATCCATTGACACATAAAAAAGCACCAAACCTCTGGAAAGACGTACCACCCGGAAAAAACCCACCAAAAGAAATCAACGTAGTAGTTGAAATTCCAAAAAGAAGCAGAAACAAGTACGAGTATCGAGAAGAAGAAGGGTACTTCAAACTAGACCGAGTCATACACTCCCCATTCCACTACTCATCGGACTACGGTTTCATGCCCCAGACCATCTCAGAGGATGGAGACGCGCTGGACGTATTAATCCTAACAGAAGAACCAACCTTCCCGGGGTGCGTAGTAGCAGTAAGAGTAATCGGAGTACTCAAAATGGAAGATGAAACAGGAAAAGACGACAAGATACTAGGTGCACCAGTAGAAGACCCAAGAACAGCAAGCTACAAAGACATAAGCGAAGTAAACAAACACAAGAAGAAAGAGATAGAACACTTCTTCAGCAGCTACAAAGGACTAGAAAAAGGAAAATGGGTAAAAATAAAGGACTGGGTAGGAAGAGAAGAAGCATGGGACATAGTCGAAAAAGCAATGAAAAGATACCAGGAGGAAGAAAAAGATGTATGAAAAATTCACAATCAAAGGATCAGTACGAGTACCACCAAAGTACTTTGACAAACCCCAGGAACAATCCATAAAGAAAGTACTGAGGAAAAAATATGAAGGAACACTAGACAAAGACTTAGGAGTAATTCTAAACATAACAAACCCACGAGACATTGGACAAGGAAAAATAATCCACGGAGACGGTTCAACCCACCATGAAGTAACCTTCGACGCAGTAACCTTCAAACCAAAACTACACGAAACCGTGAGAGGAAAAGTAAGTGAAGTAACGGACTTCGGAGCATTCATAAGAGTAGGTCCAATAGACGCATTAGCACACGTCTCACAAATAACAGACGACTTCATGTCCTACAACGAAAAAACAGGCATGCTAACAGGAAAAGAAACAAAGAGAAAACTCAAGCAAGATGATGAAGTCAAAGCAAGGATAATAGCAGTCTCACTAAAAAACAACACTGGCGAATCAAAGATAAACCTAACCATGAAACAACCTGGACTAGGTAAAAAAGAATGGTTAAAAGAAGAAGGTGATGAAAATGGCCAAAGCTAAAGCATGCAAGAACTGCCACAGAATAATAGAAGGAAAAAACTGTCCAATATGTAAAACCACTGAACTAACAACAAGCTGGAAAGGATACACAATAATAACAAATCCAGAGAAATCAGAAATAGCACAAAAAATAGGTGCAAAAACAAAAGGAGCATACGCTCTAAGAGTAAAAAGCTGAGGTGCAAAGATGAACATAGAAAAAATAGAGGAAAAAGAAAACCCCCTGCTACACAGAAAAGAAGTAACTATCAAAGCCAAAGGATACGAACAAACACCAAAGAGAATTGAGTTACTAGAAGAAATAGTAGCCAAACTAGGATACAATAAAGAAACAACCATAATAGGCAAAATAAAGCAAAAATACGGTAAAAAAGAAGCAGAATGCGAAGTAGAAGTATATGAAACAAAAGAACACAAAGACAGATACAGCGGAAAATACAAATCAGAAAGAACCAAAAAAACCAAAAAAGAGGAAGATTAAATGAAAAAAGACATCTATCAAATAAAAAAAAGTAAAGTAGAAAGAAAAAACCCCGTCTGCCCAAAGTGCGGAGAAGGCATATTCCTAGCGGAACACAAAGACCGATACCACTGCGGAAAGTGTGGCTACACCCGCTGGAAAGAAAAAAACAAAAAACAAGAATGATTAAATGCTTTCCTCACTGATACTCTACGCCATAATGTTAACACTAGTTCTAATCGCTAAAAAGGGAGACCTACTGACGAAACTAGGATTTAAGAAAAACATAGAAATAGGAAGAGAAAGCACCATAAGCCTAGCTTACCTCCTTCTACTACTCATAATATCCATCACGATAGGGCTAATCGCAGCGCAACTAGGAATGCATAGTGACATAGAAAAAGTACCCTCCATCATAAAAAACATCCCACTAAGAGAAGTACTAGCAATACTCCTCATAGGTTCCTTCATAGAAGAAGTCTTCTTCAGAGGATACCTACAAAAGAAAACAAATATATGGGTAGCAAGCTTCATATTCTCATTCTTCCACATAGTCTACGGATCAGTAATACAACTAATAGGAACATTCTTCCTGGGACTAGCACTAGGACACGAATACGAAAAAACAAAGGGAGTATACGCCCCAATACTAACACACACCGCATACAACCTAATAGTCGTCACAATAATGTTCACAATCTGAAGAGAAGATAAAATGAACTGCTTAGGAATAGAATCAACAGCACACACCCTCGGAATAGGGATAACGAAAAAAGAGGAGGTAGTAGCAAACGAAAGAAGCATCTACAAACCAAGCCCAGGAAAAGGTATAGTACCCTCAGAAGCCGCAAAACATCACTCCAAGACGAAGAAAAAGGTTCTAGAAGACGCACTGAAAAAAGCAAACATAGAAAAAGAAGATCTGGACATCGTAGCAGTAGCATCAGGACCAGGTCTCCCCCCCTGCCTACTAGAAGGAGTCAAACTAGCAAAAAAACTTTCCAACCAACTAAAAATACCTTTAGTCCCCGTAAATCACTGCATAGCGCACATAGAGATAGGTAAAAAAGACTGCAAAAGCAAAGACCCCTTAGTACAATACGTATCAGGTGGAAACACCCAGATAATAAGCCAATCAGGTAACCTATACCGAATATATGGAGAAACCCTGGATATAGGAATAGGAAACGCTTTTGACAAGTTCGCAAGAAACCTCGGACTACAAATGCCTGGAGGTCCAAAAATAATGCAGTTAGCTAAAAAAGGAGAAAACTACATACCCCTACCCTATACCGTGAAAGGCATGGACCTAGCGTTCTCAGGGCTAGTCACGGAAGCAACCAGAAAATCTGAAAATGCAGAAAAAGAGGATATAGCTTACAGCTTCCAGGAAACCGCGCTCTCAATGCTTATAGAAGTAACTGAAAGAGCACTCGCACATACAAAAAAAGAAGAACTCCTCCTGACCGGAGGAGTAGCAGCCAACACCCGCCTACAAGAAATGAATCAACTAATGGCAAAAGAACATCAAGCAGACTTCTACGTTCCAAAAAGAGAGTACTGCGGCGACAACGGAGCAATGATAGCATACACAGGATACATCTACCGAGAAAAAAACCAGGATCCAAAAGAAGTAGATATAAACCCCACCTGGCGACCAAACACCTACAAAATACCCCTCCCAAAATAAACTTCACCAAATTTATAGGTGAAAGACAACAAGAGAAATATGTTAAACGAAAAAATAGTTGGAATAGACCTGGCAGGACTACCTAAAAACGAAACAGGTTTCTGCAGACTAAAAAGAAAACAGGCAACAACATCAAAACTAAAAACCAATGAAGAAATCCATAAAAAGATAGATGAAGTATCCCCCGACCTAATAGCGATCGACGGACCCACAACAAAACCACAGGACGGGCGAATAGCAAGACAATGCGACATTGAACTCAAAGAATGCGGGGCCCTCCCCCCACTCATGTCAGAAGGAATGAAAAAACTCAATGAAAGAGCAATAACCCTGAAAAATAAACTGGAAGAAAACTACTGCGTAATAGAAATACTGAGCACAGCAACCGCAGAAATACTCGGAATCAAGAGAAAACAAGAAAACGAAGCACAAAAACAGATGATTAAAATGGGGTTAAAAGGAACACTAGAAGAAAGATTATTAACAATAGACGAAATTGATGCATTACTTGCAGCATTAACCGGCAGACTGCATTTAAAAGGAAAAACAGAGATAGTTGGAGGCACAGAAGGATTCATAGTGATTCCAAAACGATAACGTGATAAAAATGAACGTAGTTTACCGAGGCGCAGAAGCAACACTTTACCGGGATAAGTACCTGGGTATACCAGTGATAAAGAAAGAAAGAAAACCCAAAAAGTATAGAATAAGAGAAATCGATGACATAATAAGAAAAGAAAGAATAAAAAAAGAGGTCAAGATGCTAAAAAAGGCAAGAGAAGTAGTCAAAACCCCCCACACCCTACAGGTTAACCTTAAAGATCACTCAATAGTTATGGAAGAATTAGAAGGCTCCACCATCAAAAAAAGAATAGAAGAAAACCAGGAGAACCCTCAGAAGCTCGGAAGAGAAATAGGAAAAATGATACGGGGTTTGCACGATAAAAACATAGCACATAACGATTTAACCACCTCCAATATGATTAGAAAAGGTGGAGAAATCTTCTTAATTGACTTTGGAATGGCTGAAGATACACATAGAATAGAAAACAAAGCCATGGATCTACTGGTATTCAAAAAAATGCTTAAAAGCACACACTGGAAAGTGGATAGAGAAATATGGGAAAACATGAAAAAAGGATACAGAGATGAGAAAACAATCAAGAAACTGAAAGAAATAGAAGAAAGAGCAAGATACCTCTGACACCCACATTAAATAAAGTATTTAAAAGAGGCTGGATACAAAAGATACGTTACAAATTCTAAGTAAACAACAAAGAAGAAGCAAACAAGAGGAATAACTTATGGCGAAGATGCATTCTAGAAGACGAGGAAAATCAGGTTCAACGAAACCTATACAAAAGGAAGCTCCAAAGTGGATAGAGCTAAGTTCAAAAGAGATAGAAGACAAGGTCAATGAGCTCTACGAAGCAGAAAACGACCCTAGTGACATAGGAAGGATACTTAGGGACCGACATGGAGTACCCGACGTAAAGTCAGCTACAGGTAAGAGTATATCTAAGATACTTGAAAAATCAGGGAAAAAGATGGAGTACCCAGAAGATCTATTGAACCTGATGCAGAAAGCAATAAGACTAAGAAAACACCTAGAGAGTAACAATAAAGATATTCAAAATAAGAGAGCAGTTCAATTAACCGAATCAAAAGTAAGAAGACTCGTAAAGTACTACAAAAAGAAGGGAGAAATAGACCAAAAGTGGTACTACACCCCTGAAAAAGCGAAATTAATAGTAGAAGAATGAAGTGATTAAATGGCGAAAAAAGTAGACAAGTGGAAATCAAAAAAGTGGTACACAATTCAAGCCCCAGAAATGTTTGAAAGGAAGGATATCAAGGAAACTCCTTCTGACTCAGAGGAAAAACTTATCGGCCGAACCCTAAAAACCCCTCTTTCAGACATAACCGGAAAAAGGAATCAGAGGCACATCGAGTTAGTGCTTCAAATAGAAGAAGTCGAAGGAGACAAAGCCAAGACGAAACTAAAAGGATATGAAATATCTCGAAGTTACCTTAGAAGAAACATTCGAAAAGGAAGAAGCCTCGTAAAAACCATCAAAGATGTAGAAGTCGATGATAAAAAACTACATATAACAGCTTACTCTTTCCTAGTAAGGAAAGCACATACCTCTCAACAATCAAAAATTAGGGAAATAATGAACGAAAAACTAGAGGAAGAAGCAAGTAAAAACAACTTTGACAACCTAGTTCAGAAGATGATATTCGGAAGAACCTCAACAGACATATTCAGAGAATGCAAATCAATTTCCCCAATAAAACGAGTTGAGATAAGTAAATGTAAAATCTCGGAGTAAGATCATAAATGGCTCTCCATTTATCACAATATGCTCTGCCTCTTTTTATAGCGCTGATAGCCCTTGAAGACAAATCTCTCAGTATGACCGGAGCGATTTCCGCTGTTTTGATGGCTTACATAATCCTGATTACTCAAAGCATATACTGGTTCCTAATAATCCTTGTGTTTTACGCCATAGCCACAGCCGCAACTAAGTGGAAAGATGAAAAAAAGAGAAAAAAACAATTGATACAGAAGACACGAGGCCCCTGGAACATCGTGGGGAACGGCGCAATCGCCCTGATAATGGCTATTTTAGGCGGTCCAATAGGCCTAATAGGGTATGTTGGAGCATTTGCAACAGCCTCAGCAGACACTGTTTCCTCAGAAATAGGCGTGCTCTCAAAGTCAAGGCCAAGGATGATAACTAACTTCAAGAAGATTGATAAGGGAGATAATGGAGGAGTAACTCTTCTAGGGACTTCCATGGGTATCATCGCAGCTTTTTTAATTGGCCTGTTCTCCTTAATCATTGCCCCATGGTACATTCTACCCATAGCTGTGTTTTCAGGGTTCATAGGTTGCCTTGCTGATTCCTTTATCGGTGCATTATGGGAAGATGGAAAAATCGTGGGTAACTCATTAACTAACTTCCTAGCAACCTCCGTTGGTTGTGTATCAGCGATGATTATTTCAATACTATTTATTTAGAAGAAGTGATTAATGAATAATGTGAAAAAGTGGTAAGATGAACTTAATTCAAGTGGT
>PWMI01000002.1 GCA_003558235.1 Candidatus Iainarchaeum sp. | reverse complement strand
GGTCCAGTCGAGGGACAGTACTTCGACTATCTGTTCTCCTTCCGCGTTGGTTATTGGTTTTGAGCTTAGGAATCCAAGTTCTTTTTCTTCCACGATGTTTTCGCTGTTGTTATCTCTACTGTTGTATGTTGCGAATACTCCCGGTGTAAATAGCTGTATGACTAGGAGGGACATCATTATGATTGAAACTCCTTTCAGGTATTTCTCCATTTTAATCTCCATCTTTCTGTTTTTTTGTTCTTCTCTTTTTCCGGTACTCTTTTCCTCGGTTTGTTTTGTTCTTCTTTTGTTTTTTCTTGACTTTGCTTGGTTTATTTTTCTTCTTAGTCTTTTTAGTGATTTTGGGGTAGAAGACCCATATGGCTATGATTAGTGCCACGAGTAACATCACCAGGGTTGGTAGTGAAGGAAGTCCTATCCTTGTTTCTTTTTCGTGGAGAGAATGTATCACGATACCTTCTCCGTAGTAAGTGATGTCTGCTAAGTACTTTTCTCCATCGTATCCGCAGTTTCTTTCGTATATGTTTGGGAGGAAGAGGGTTTCTTCTGACTCTAGTTCCGGAGCCATGCACCTCGTTGTGTTTATCTTGTTTGGCATTATGATTATGTCTAGGGTTTCTCCCGCTGAAAGAGTAACTCTTTCAGTTAAATCTTCGGTTTCCTCGGGACTGATTCGCCTTGTTAGGTGAACATCTATCTCTTTGTCACGAGTAATCTCTACTATGGATCGGCATCCGATTACCACGTCCGTGCAGTCTCCCACGCAGGGTTCATCTGTTTCAGAGATGCACATTACTGGTTCCAGGAACTTTATGGGGACGTCCCGTGCGGGAGAGACATCTATGCAGTACCAGTATCCTCCTTCTTCGTAGCAGTGCTCATGATCTATGAGTTCCGGTTCCAATGCATTAACACTGACCATGCTTAAGGACAAGATGAATGTTAGTAAGCTCAGTTGAACTATTGTTCTTTTATTCATATTATCACCGCTATAACCGCGTAGTGGCTGGATAGGTTGATCAACATTAGTACGTAGAGAACTATCCACGCTATAAGGTTTACTATATAGTTAGATACTAGGATCGATATCGGAAGAGGCATTGTCCATCTTTCAACAATCTTACCGTGAACTTTAACTCCTAGGAGATAGATTAGGTAAAACAATGTGCCGGATATAACTATCCAGATGAGTAACCCAACGATACTGGTTGTGAATACGGATCCCGCTAGAAGATACCATAATCTAAGTAGGAACCAGAAAACGAATGAAACCACGATGGACGTCACCAGTTCCCTTTTCCACTTCTCCTGATCCACAAGTATCTTCTCGTAAGTGATTCGACCCAAGTAGATCAGAGGGTAAGATAGGGATGTTGTTAATAGAGCGAGAGATAGAAGTGAAGGAATATGGTGCACAGATATCGTTCTCAGGAAGTACAGGAAGAGGAACATCAGGGGGTTCTCTACGATTAATAGGCTCATGTGTTGTAAACGAGGTTACCTTTTAAATAAATTACTCCTTATAGATAAATAGTTAAAAGGATTGACTGAGAAGAAAAGATCGAAGGAAAAGGGAATGAAAAAAAGATGGATGGATCGTTTTGGTTTTGGATAGCAGTGAACCTGCTTGCTCTGCTGGGAGCAACTAGCTACGGTTACCTAGCACTCAGATTCAGTTTTCCGGACATAAGGATTCTTTCAGATGAAAAGAAAGTAGGCATATCCACGTTCCTCGGATTGATGCTGGTGATACCATCCCTACTGATCTCCGTGTTTGTACTGAAAAACAGCATGTATGGACTACTTTTACTTGGAATGCTTTCAGTTGCACTAGTAATAGGTATGAGGGTATGGTCACAGAGCTCTACTCCAAAAAAGAAGAAGAAAGTAGCTAGGCCAGTAGCGAGGATACGGAGAAGGCCTAGTAAGCAAAAAAAAGCGAAAGAAACACCTAAAACCAAGAAAGAAGAAAAGAAAAAACCAGAGAAACCGGTTGAGATGGAGAAAGTAGAGGAGAAAGAAAAGATTACGAAAGAGGTAGAGGTTGAGGAAGCGTTAGAAGAGAGAGAAGTAGAAAAAGAAGAAATAGGAGAGGAAGAGACGCAGAAATACCGAGTTGACTCTGAAACAAAAGAAACTGCCAAGGAAGAGTACCGTGAACCGCAGGAAGAAGAAAAAGAAGAGGTAGAAGAACCGGAGATAAATCCTGAGGAAGAAAGAGAAAAACTAGCGCAGCTGAGGAGAGAAAGAAGATATTCACGAACAATGGAGGAAGAGAAAGAAGAAACAGACAAAGAATACACTGAGAAAAGAGAAGCTTCAGAGAGAAGAGAAGCTTCAGAGAGAAGAAGGCCCAGGAAGAAGGATAGTGGTAAAACGAAAGCAAGAAGCAGATACATGCGTTTCAGAAGAGGCTCAAAGGAAGAGGAGGAAAAAGAAGAAGAAGGTTACCTAGGGTACATAAGCGAAGCTGAACAAGAAGTAGAGCAGGGAGGAGTAGAACTAGATGAACTTGAATCACCCACTGGAGGAAGCGAACTAGAAGATCTTCCAACTATATCCATGGATGACCTTACAGGGGGAAGTGGAGACGATGATGAGGGTCTGATGGGTGAACTTGAGGAACTAGCAGGAGTAAGTAAAGAGGAAGAAGATGAAGAAGTCGAGAAGTGCCCGAACTGCGGAGCGAAGAACACAACAGTGATATACTGCCCAAGCTGCGATGAGGGATTCTGCAGTAACTGCGCGAAGACCATAAACAAGGTTGGGGACTACTTAACGTACAAGTGCCCGAGTTGCAGCAAACAGGTTCTAGTCAAGAAAGAAGAAAAGTAGTTAGTCCTTGATCTTCTTGGTCACGTAGGGGAAAGCGAACTTCTTACCTGATAAGTGTAAGGGGGGTCTGACTATGTCCACCTTCAAGTTTCCTTCATCATCTATCTTCTCCTCGTCAACGTGGATTTTACGCACTTCACCCACGATAAGGATATGGTCACCTACCTTCTTAGCGTCCCTCACTATGCACTCCATGTTGACCGGGCATTCAGACAATAAAGGGGGGCCCACTAAATCACTTTTCTTTGTTTCCAGGCTAGCTCTCTCTATCTTAGACACTTCTTTGTCCCATGGTTCTCCAGCTACCCAGACCTTGTCCAGCATCTCTTCCGTGGGGATGTTGACCACGAACTCTTCTTTGAAGGTTATGTTCCAGTAACTATGTTTATTTGGTCCAACAGAAAGCATTAGTAGTGGAGGATCAAAAGATATGGGTGCCACGAAGCTGAAGGGAGCTACATCGGGTCTTCCTCTTTTACTTATGGTGGTTACTAGTGCGGTGGGTCTCGGAACCAGTAGTTTGTGGAACTCCTTGTTATCTATATCCATTTGATTACCCTACAAACAGGTTTTTCTCTATCTCAACCTCGACTCCGAGGTCCTTTATCAACACGTTCTTCACTCGCCCTTCATCCATGTGCTCTACTTGGAGCCTAACGGTTAGGGTCTCCACTTCATCGTAGAGGGTGTTCACTTTCTGGCGGAAGACGTCCTTCGTTTTTATTTCTCCTATAACTCCGCTACTTTCAACAGTAAGATCGTTCTTCCCTTCGCTCGTTATGAATACTAGTTCCCCGTTCTCAAGTTCTTCTGAGGTCGCTACGTTGTCGGGTGTTATTATCTCTAGGGTGTGTAGGTTGTTCTTCCTCAACCTGTTTAACCTTTCTTCTTTTATTCCGATGAGTGCCTTCATTTTAACCACTTACCCGTACATTGTGGGTGATTCGTTGTCTTTTGAGTAACTCTCTTGAATCTTCCTTGTTTGACCGACTATCTTTTTTATTCTTCCTTCTATCTTCTCTGCTTCCTCTTTTAGGTCCTTTGTGCTTATGTCTATGTCCACCAATTTGTTGAGTTTCTCCACCAGCTTCGCGGATGCTTTCAGGTCAGGTATGTTCTTTCTTGACTGTGCGAGTAGGATCATCGCGGGGATGTTTTCTTTCTCTGTCTTCGCTACCAGTACTCCTGATAGCCCGACTACTAGTCCTTCTGGAACGAGGGAGATGTTTTCTTTCTCTAGCCTATCTCTCAGTTCTTCTTTTGAGATTATCGCTTGAACTTCGGGCATGCTGTTTTTCTTTTCTTGGTAGGGCTTTGCTATGCCTCCGAGGGATATGACTTCCTTTATCTTGTGTTTCTTTATGAATCTGAGTAGTTCTTCCGAGACTTCTTCCACTATTTTTGAGGGTATTATGAGCTCTGATAGCAGTACCACTATCTTCTTCTCTTTGTCGCGGTATATCCGTATCGGGAACTGTGTTTTTCCATCGTGTATGAGTATGAGTGGCTGTAGTTTCTCCGAGTGAAGGTACCCTATCTGCTCCATGTTCTTACTTTCTACCATGTAGCCAGCTGCTAGTGTTCCCACTAACCCTACTCCTGGGAATCCTTCTATCAGTGTGTAGCCGTCAATTTGAGCGTCTTCCTGTATGTTTATCCTGGTCATTTGAACTACTTCCTTGAATGTTAACAACGAGGTTATGTTATATAAATCTTTTATCTTGGTGGAGTGGTCAGAGCAGTTGCAGGAGGTTTATTTTTCTCATGGTGTTGAAGAGTAGTAGTGAGAGTGGAAGCAGGATGGCTATGTAGAGCAGTGCTTTCTCTATCTCTTTTTCCTGGTAAGCTACGAATAACGATGCTGTGATGGAGTACAAGCAGATGTAAACTTGGTTCCCTATCAGGGTGTTGTTTTTAACGCTTTCTTTTACTGCTTCAGGTAGCCCTAGTCCTATGGTTATTATGGGGCCTAGCTCAAGTGAGTTTATCACTGAGGTGAGTGAGCCCAGGAGGATGGGCACTATTATTCCCCCTGCCAGTAGTAGGGTATACTTCTCGATGGTGGAGGAGACTCTTCTTTCTCTGTTGATTTCAGCTGCTTGCGATGCTTCTTCAGCTATCTCTTCTAACGCACTGGAGAGGTCTGCTCCGGTTTCGTGTCCCATTATCATCATGCTGATCGCTCTCTTCACTAGGTCTGAGTTGATTCTTTCCTTCATGGATTCAAGCGATTTTTTGACGCTGGATCCATTCTTCACGTCCAGATGCGCTCTTCTAAATTCCCTTGAAAGGCTATCTTTTCCCTTGGAGAGTTTCCTCATGACTTCGTGTGTATCGCTGTAGTGAGCTACCGATGAAGCGTAGTATAGTGATGGGATGAGTTCTTTTTCCATCTCCCGAGATCTTTTCTTTTCCTTATACCGTGGATTCAGATACAGGTAGGTTGGAGGTAAGGCTACTTCAGTTAGGGTTATCAATATGGCGGTGTTTAGAGGTATTCCGATTAGTGTGAGGGATGTTAGGAGAAATATCCCTATGCATGAGGTTGTTTTAGCTACTTTCACTGGGTCTTTGGTTATCAGTGTTTTCCAAAGGTTTTTCAGGTTGCTCTTCATGTTCTCATGGCCTTTTTGAGGTTATGTATGTGAATAATGAAAGGTTCATCAGTGGGAACCCGACGGAGGGGATCAGTAGGGCTTGTAGGGGTGTTATGTTTATGTTCAGGAAGTTTGACCCTATTATCACGAATGCCTGAAACATCGCGGGGAACACTGCGCTTACGACTATGAAGATGAGGGAGTAGATCACTAGTTTCTGGTTGTACTCTTTCATCCTTGATTTCAGAATGGATTCGTGTTCTTTAGCGACTTTTTTAAGGATCTTGCTTCCTTCGGATGAGTCCCCGGAGTACACGGAGATCATTTGATTCACTGCTCTCTTTATGAAGGGGCTTCTGTGTCTCTTGCTTACCTCTGCCAGTGACTCTGGAATGCTGGATCCTCTTCGAATGCTCTTGACGGCTCTTCTAATCTCCTTTGCGGCTGGGGTTTCTTCCTCCGAAGCGTGCTGTAGGCAGGTGTGGAAGGGTGTGTTCACACTTAGTTCCGTTGCCATGACTCTAATTGATTTAGCCAAGGATTTTTCAACTTCTCCTTCGTGTTTTCTGTGCAGGAAAAGGGGCAGTTTCAGGAAGAAGTATGTTAAGGTGCTGAATAGGACTAGACTGATCCCCAAGCTTACTAGGGGGGAGATTAGGAGGAGGGTGCCCGCGGCCACTAGGGTTACCATGATGCTCAGGCAGGTTGATAACTGAAGGTATCTCTCCGTGTTGATACCCATGTTCTCTAGTTTCTCCCTCATCTCCTTCTGGTTTTTTTCCGGTACGAGGGAGGTCACTTTACTGGGTTGCCCTTGAATCCACTTCATCTCCGTTAGGTGGATCAGGATTGATCTCATGCTTCAGCGTCCTCCAGTTCCTTCGCTACTTCTTCTTTTTCTTGACCGTAGCTTAAGCACAGTTTTTCCATGAGGCGCGTTCTTTTGAGTTGGTCTATCTGAAGTCCTTCCGAGGAGGAGTACATGGTCAAAGGGGTTGATTGATTTTTTTCGGGTGAGGCGAGTTCCGTCACTCTTCTAATCTCTTTCTTTTGATTTTTATTCGTTTGATTTGTCCATCTTCGCTGGATCATGAGTAGGTCTATGGCCATCAGGTCATTTTTGGTTGCTCCCAGGCCCTCTAACCTCGTGAAGGTTTCTTGGGAGGAGTTTCCGTGGAAAGTTGCTATGGATCCCTTTCCCTGTCCTGCAAGCATGGTGTTCATGAGGGCTTTAACCTCTTTTTCGTTTCTCACTTCCCCGACTATCACTCGATCTGGACGCATTCTAAGGGTATCGGTTACTAGTTCATGCATCTCTATGTTCAACTCGGGGGATGTTGCCAGTTGAATCACGTGTTCCTGTGGGGGGTTGATTTCAGGGGTTTCTTCAACCAGGATTATCCTTTCTTCTTTCGGGAGGAAGTGAAGTAGTGTGTTCAGGGTGGTTGTTTTTCCGCTTCCAGTGTTTCCGGCTATCAGGATGTTCGTGTTGCACTTGATTGTCTTCTCCAGTAGTTTCATGACTTCGGGTGGAACTGTTTTGTTCTTAACTAAGTCAGGGGGCTTGAACTTGTTTGTTATGAACTTTCTGATGGTCATGCAGTTTCCGGTTGTTGCGAGTGGCTTTATGGCTCCGTGGACTCTTCCTTCATCTATGTTTGCGTTTATCCTTGGGTCCTTTAGGGTTATTCTACGGTTAAGATTTCTGGCTGACTTGTTGATTAGGCTCTTGATTTTTTCGGGGTTTGTTATGATCATATCTGTTTTTAGCCACCCTTCTTTACAGTGGTATACGTATAGGGGTTTTCTCGGGCCGATTATGGAGATTTCTTCCAGTTCATCGTCTTCCAGGAAAAGTTTTAGTATTGAGGGGCCAGTGGTTTCCTTTAGGGCTTGTTCCACTAGCTTCTTCACGTGGCTCTGCGTTACTTCTATCCCTTCATTGCAGCAAACTTGCTCTACAGCGGTTTCTATCTCCACTTCATCTGCTTCTCTCGCTTTTTTCAGTATCTTGTGGAACAACCTGGCTTCATGGATGTTGAAGTTCTCTTCTCCGGTTATGTAGACTGGTTCAATGAGCTCTTTAACGTGGAATATCTTCCCTTCATCTAAGCTCTCTCTTTTCGTGTAGTCTTTTACCTCGTACCCCATCTTTTCGTTTATCTCTTCCTTCTCTCTTGCTGTGTGGGTCAATGAAAGGGCATCGTAGGGACATGTTTTGATGCATTGAAAGTCTTCTTCATCGATGCAAAGGTCGCACTTTATGGGTTTCCCTTCCTTTGAAATCAGGGGGGACTCCAAGAGCATACAAGAACCACATTCAATGCACTTGTCTTCATTTACCACCACTATGCCTTCAGGGACTTCTTCAAAGGCTTTCTCCGAGCAATTTTCAAGTACCTCTTTCTTCAGCTCCACGGAATTAAGAAAGTCAAACAACTCTTCCTTGTTGAAGTCCATCAGTATCTCTGAGCATAGATTTGGGCAGGACTCGAAGCAGAGCATGCAGCCTTCTATGCACTTCTCCCTGTCTACATCCACCTTCATAGTTAGTTTTTTTCTCGTTCATTTACGTGGATTATTCTACTTTAATGGGTTAATCGGCGTGAATAGGGGAGGAAGATTAGAACTCTATCTTGTCACCTATCTTTACCCCTAGTTCACTTGCTTTTCCTGGTGGAAGCTCCAAGAGAAACTTGCTTGGCTTGCACGGGATCACAGAGGGGGTGAAAGGCCTTATTTTTTCCCTGATATCGACGACTTCTTTATCTGAATTCAGGAACACCGCGTCGAACTTGAAGAACACGAAGAATGAGTGTATGGCTGAGAGCGACTTGGTTTCGCCCCTGAATCTGAATAAGAGGCAGTAGTTGAAGCTTGATCTCTTTCGGAACATCAGTCCCCTAACTTTACTCAAAAATGACTCTGCTTCTCTAACCTCTAAACCAAGTTCACTGAGCTCCATGCATTAGGATTAAGCACCAAAGGAATATATTACTTAACAACTTCCTGTTAAGGGAGGAAGATGAAGCTGAGTGAACTGAGGAACGAACTGGAGAAGTTAGTGGTTGAACATTCCAGAGAAAGCTATAGGCAACTTGCTGGATTGGATTACAGCGAGAAGAAGATTCAGGAAAAAGCTAATGAAATAGAGGAACTATCCAAAAAAGCATTGAATGAACTAGAAACATCTGAGATTCCTAGAAATCTCCGATGGAGACTCATAGGGGGTGCGGTGTCCTCAAGGATAACTGAACTGGAAAACGAGATATACAAAAAGAGGATGAATGAAGTCAAATTTAGAGAGGGTAAAGAAAAGGTTAACCTGGGTAACTGGAGAACGTGGAACTCGAAGAATGCACTTAACCACCAAAAAAGAAAGAGAGTGTTCGACGCGATAGTCCAACAAGGCAACAAATTAGCGCCACTAGTGGAAGAAGGATTCAAAGTTGTAAAGGAAAACTACGGGGAACACGGGCTAGACGTTCTTGGAATGTACCTCGAGATGGAGGAAACAAGCAAAAAAGAACTTCTAGAGGTAGTGAAGTACTCAGCGAAGAAAGCCAAAGGGCCCTTTGAGAAGCTATCTGAGGAACTATCTCCTGAAGTGATAGGGAAACAAATGGAGTACTACGACGATATATACGTCTACCGTCACAGGATATACAGGCCCTTCGACGAAACATTCAAAGAAATAGATTATGTGAAGATGCTCAACGAGATATTTGAAGACATGGGCTTCAATATGGACAAAGTGAAGATAGACGCAGAGCAAAGAGAAGGCAAAACACCGTCCCCCATGTGTGCATCTATAAAGATACCTGAAGACATCAGGATACTCTACCAAGAAACAACGCCCTTCGGGGACTTCACCAGCTACTGCCACGAAGTGGGGCACGCTCTACACGGATCGTCAATAAAAAAAGAAATCCCTTTCGAACACAAGTACATAGTACCGATGGGGATAGCAGAAACATTCTCAACACTCTTCGAGTCCCTAGCGACCGATGAAGTGTTCTTGAAGGAAGAACTAGGCCTCAGCGAAGACAGGGTAAATGAAATAAAGAGAAGAGAAAGATTCATGGAACTATTCTTCCTGACATTTTACGGAGCAAACTCACAGATGAAGTTAGAGTACTGGGACAAAGGCTACACGATACAGGAAGCCAGTCAAAGATACGGGGAACTCTACGATAGATACGTGGGTCAGAAGATGCCTGGAAAGTACTGGTTGGTTCACCACATAATGCCCCTCTACACACTTTACTGCCCAAGCTACCTCATAGCGAACATAAGGAAAAGCGAACTCAGAAACAAGTTGATCAAGGAGTTCGGCAGACAGTGGTGGGGAAGCAGAGACGCCGGAAGATACCTAAAAGAAGAACTGATGGGACCAGGTTCCAGGATACCGCTCAAGGAGTTCTCAAAAATGAAGAAAGAGATCTACCTTAACGAAGTTCTCAAAGAATAAATACAAAAAAGAGAGGAAAAAAGGCTTCACACAGGCACTCATATCGCGCCCATGCCAACTAAACTGATTCCACCCATTACCAGAGCTACTACAAGAGCCACTAGTATCAGGGCCACGAACCAGCTTACTATTCCTTTAACTGTCTCCGCGTTATTCGCCACCGCTACAGCGGTTCCCTGTATCCAGAGAGACCAGATAAGGAAAAGTATTCCTATTATCCCTATTACACCGAATACGCTTGTGGCTGCTGAGACAGAGCCCTCTACCATTACTCCTGGAACCATCGCGGCTATCACTATCGCCATCAGAATCGTTTGAACCATGTCTATCACGCTGCTGTAACCCACAAGTCCAATTGATTTCTCTCTATTGAACTCGGTCTTCTCCCACGAAGCAGTCATCCAACCTGCAAGTAGAGCCACTACTAGCAGAACGATCACGCTCAGAGCTATTGTGAAGACTGTTTGAGACAGGCTAAATACCGCTACTACGCCTGCTAATTCCGGTCCAAGTTCACCCAGCATCTCACCGAATGTAGCAGTCATAATTCCATAGGACACCAAGGACCCTAAAGTAATCAGGATCACTGCTATCAGGATGCCTTCCTTTGCTTCCACATCTGGCCTTATTTTTTCGTATGTTTCCCTGGGTTTATACAGGATGTGTGGCAGTTGATCAAACCTTAAATCCATCTAATTATCACCTCTCCAAGTGGTAAACGTTTCTTCTTTTAAAAACCTTTTCGACTACTCGGAGCGAGTTGATTTGAATGAAATAAAAATAAGGGAGAAGAGGAGGTTCCTCTTCTGTTTCTGGGTTTATCTACTGGTATTCTCAGTGTTCAAACTGTATTCCACCGATTCTTTCAGCAACTAGATTGTACAGCCATGCTCCGATGGCTCCAGCAATGAATCCAAATATGGCGTACATTATTGGCATTATGATTATTGCCGCTAGTGCCATACCTCCTATTGCTGCGCCCATTCCGGGTACTGCTGCTCCTGCTGCTCCACCTATTGCTGCTCCTGCAATGGCAGTCATTAGTCCTACTATGAACCCGAATATGGCCATCAGGATTGCGTATATCTTTGCTACTGACATTATGTCGAATTTCTTCATTTCTATTGTTGGCATAAATTCACCTCCCTTTGAGTAGTTCTTTTCCTTTTAAAAGTTTTTCCATGGTAATAATGGAACTTGACTCTTTCATTCCTACAGAAGGTCGCTTCTTTGACGTGAGCGTCCGATGAGAATTATCCAAGTTTTTTGTTTTCACCCATGTCATGCCGAGCACCTCACTCCTCAAAAACGTCTACTCTAGATCGTTTTATTCTTCTGAGGATATTGAATCCGAATATGAATAGTACTAAACCAGCGACTATTGAGATTACAACTATGGAGAGGGGTAGTAAGGAAACACTCAGAGGGTTTTGAAGTAGGTTTGGTAGGTGAGGTATGGCTGAAAGCGAGTAAACTATCGCCATTACTCCAATGAGCATCAATGAGGCTGAAGTTACTCCTTGAAGGGGCCCTGAGAACTCGATGCTCTTTATGTCTTTCTTAAGTTGATTGTAACCCATCACTGTTTTGTCTTTCAGGTCTCTATTCATCTCTTCATTCAGGTGCAGCTGCTCCTCGATTTCACTCAACTTCTCCTCTAGTGAGTCCTGCATCTCAGTGAACCTTAGATCTATTTTGAGCTGTGTTTCCTCAAGCCTATTCTTTATCTTCTCGTTGAACTTGTTGATTAGTTCCTCGGAGTTCTCTTCAAATAACTCTTCCACACGCTCATCCAGTCTCTGGGACATGAATCCATAGTAATCCTTCTTTATCTTCTTCAGAACTTTTTCCGCTTCACCAGGCTTCAACCCGGTGCTTTCAAGCGTCTTCTGTATCTCTTCCTCAGGCTCGTTCTCTATGAGCATGTCTAGTACTATTTCAGATAGTTCCATCTTCCCAGTATCTTCTTTTTTCTTATCCTTCAGAAGAGCCATATACACATAGTACGACCCCTTCATTTATATTCATTATTGGTGTTAATCAGCCATGGATGAAGCAGATGATTATCACGAAGAGAAGGAGGGGGTTCTGCTTGAAGACACCGTCCTTGCTGAAAGAGACTTGAGGGAATCTATAAGGGGGATAAAGAAAAAGTACATAAGAGAAAGAGCGGAGAGGGACGTGGGGCTGGTGCCATCGAAGTTAACTTACCGAGCGATATCTGAAGCTAGGAAAAAGGACTTGGAGCCCTCAAGGGTGTTCGAAGTTCTTCTTAACTACGAAGAAGTCATGGAGGAAGCGCTGAAAGAGGCCTCTGAGAGAAGGATGGATCCCGTTGACGTGGCAAGAGTATTTAAGAACTCGGAAGAACCACAGGATATCCTTGAGGAAGCTGAATCCAGTGGCTTTACTGCAACCGAAGTGATGAAGGTAAAGGAGAACTTTCCTGGAAACTGGAGGAAGGTCCTGGATGTAGCTAAGGAGAGGGGTCTGAATCCAATGAAGATCGCTGAGACCATGGATAAGTTACCAGGATACGTCGAGGAAGCGTTTCAAGTCGCGTCTGAAAGGAACTTGGATCCATTATCTGTAGCCATGACCATGAAGTTTTACCCCGAGATATCCAAGGAAGCGATAGATATAGCTTCAAAGTACCACTTGAACCCCGATGACGTTGCCAGGACCAAGGATAGGTTTACGGAAGAAATCTTCAAGAAAGCGGTGGAGGCAGCGGGAGCAAGAAATATTGATCTGTACTGGGCCGCCAAGTGCTTCGAGGAGTACACGGAGAGGAGAACCAGGGACATATTCTCAGAGGCAGAGGAGAGAAAAGCAAACCCATATATAATCGCTCGTATGCTCTTTGGAAGGGGAAACAGAAACAGAGCGAGTTACGAGGTTAGTTCAGCCAGATGAAACTGATTAAACCAGCTCTATGTCTATACAAACTTCTTTTTTTCCCGGAGCATAACTCAGGACCTTGCGTTTATCCAGAACCCTGAATTCACCTATTTTTTCCTTCAGTTCCTGAATGGGTCCCTCGAAGTAATCGGGTTGTTCTCCAACCGAGTAGTAGTGAACTACGCTTCCCTCATGCGTATTCCTCATAACTGAATCAATGAAGCTATCGCTTGAAAGGGGCAGTGGCATGATCACTCTATCGAAGTCAAATCCTTCAAGTTCCCTAACATCTCCTTGGATGGGTTTGATGGATCTGCTGAACTTGTTCAGAAGTATGTTCTCCTTCAGGTAGTGGTATGCTCCAGGATTAAGTTCAACTGCAGTTATGTTTACGCTGGGGTTCTCTTTGACTATAACCAAGGCGAAGGGACCGACTCCAGCGAAGAAGTATCCTATGTTTTCACCTTCTTCAACCTTATCCGCAACTATCTTCCTCTCGTTACACATGCGGGAGTTGAAGTAAGTCTTGTTCAAATCTAGTTTTATCTTTACTCCGTTCTCACTGTGGGTGGTCTCGGTTCTGTTTTCTCCACCGATCACCTCAACGGGCCTTATCCTGTACTCTCCCATAGTCTGGCTTTTTCTCTTACAAACCGTCTTTATCGAAGGGTGAACGGTCATTATGGCTTTCCCGATCAATCCTTCTTTATCCTCTAATTCACTCGGGATCTCTATGACAGCTATGTCTCCTATGAGGTCGAATGAGGTCACTAGGTTCTCCATCTCCTCTTCACTTACTTTTCCTTCTAAGAAATCCTTCAAACTCTTAGGTTTTCTATTCTTTTCCCTAACTTCTCTTTCAATGACTTCTGTTCTATCTGTGGAGCCTTTTACTGGAAAGTAAACGTATTCATCATCGCTTGAAACGCAGTAATCCTTGTTGATGAGGTTCTTCGCTTCTAGTTTTCGCCTCATCTTTTCAGCTTCACTCTTTCTGACCTTGATGCATTTCTTCTTGACCATGTTTTTAAGTACTGACTCGCTTAATTTAACTGTATTTCCATGTTAAGTAACTTCATAGACACATACTACGTTCGACCGATAATCGAGGGAACAGGGTACAACCCAGTTAACACAGTCACCTACGCATTGATCTTATTGGCGGCACTTTTCTTGATTCTAAAGGTATTTAGGAAGATGGAACTGGATTTAGATAGGACGCTCTGGATTAACTTGGTTCCCTGGGTGGTTTTAGGGGGGGTGATGAGGGCTCTTGAGGATAAAGCGGTTTTCTCATTCCTCGGAACGATGAGGTATCTTTTCGTAACTCCATTGATATACTTAACTCTCTTCGCAGTGGTATTTGCCTCTCTATTGATTCTAAAAAAACTCAAGAAAAGTAATAATCACCTCGGATACCTGGGGTTGATCATCCTAGCCTTCTCGTTGTTACCAGTAGCCCTTAAGGCCGAAAGGGTGATTGCTTTAGCAATTATCCTACTGATATCCTTTGGAGTATTCTTTTCTACATGGGCTCTGCTCTTCAAATTCAAGAGGAAAGTGTTCAGTGAATTCATGAACTGCTCACCGATCTTTGCTCACATCCTGGATGCTTCATCAACTTTTGTAGCGATCTCGGTGGTTGGTGGGTACGTGGAACAACATATTGTGCCAAGATTGATTATGGAAAACCTTCACCCGGCGTTCTTCATCCTATTCAAGGTGATCCTGGTTTCTCTGGCCATATACTTCGTGGATCGAGAGGTTGAAGGGAACTGGAGCTGGATGCTCAAGTTCGCAATCCTAGTGGTCGGCCTAGGGCCGGGGGTTAGGAATTCGTTAACGATTTTAATGGGAACGTGAACAAGACCCTCAGAAGCACCGGTGGTCTAGCGGCATGACCTGAGATTCCCATTCTCATGACCCGGGTTAGATTCCCGGTCGGTGCACTACACCAAAAGAACGTTCTAAACTTGGTAAACGAAAAAAAGCAATAGAAAAAGGAATCAAGACTCAAAAAAAGGGTTTGGTGAATCCAAGGTGCTATAAGCGCTTCATCACTCCACTATTTTTCCTACTGCGCTTCTGGCTCTTACTTCTTCTATCTCTATCGTTACGTGGTCTCCTTCCTTGGCACCAGGTATGAATACAATGAAGTTATTGACTTTAGCCACTCCATCTCCTTCCTTACCCTCTCCGATGATGTCTACTTCGTATGTCTCGCCTTCGGAGATTGGTTTCTCAAGAGTAAAAGAAAAACCTTCATCTTCTGCCATTCTTTCCTTACCTCCTTTCGTCTCTAAGCTGCCGAAACAGCCCTTCTTTGCATTACTTTACGGCTTCTGATTTAAAAAACCAGTGGGTATCGCTGAACACACTCGACTCAAAGAACACAATGTAAAATAAATGCAAAAGCTTTTATAAATAGAGCAACCCTAAAGAAACAGGTGGTAAAAAATGGCCAAAAAACACAGCCAAAGAATACAGGAACTAAAGAAAGCCAGAGAAAAGATGGATAAAAGAATGGAAGAAATAAACGAAAGAAGAGAGAAAGCAGCTGAAGCAATAAAGAAAATGCCTCTAAAATCCAGCATACCTGAAGTTGAGAAAGGAATAAGAAGGTTAACGGGAAAAGAAGGAAAAGTAGAGAACCTAAAAGAAGCAATAGAAAAAGCAGAGAAGTTCACGGAAGCACTTTACGAGCAAGGAAGAATAGACAAAGGAACGAGGAACGCATTAAGAGCAGGATCCGGAGAGGAACAAGTAATAAGAACCTCCAAAATAATCGAGGAACTCGGCTTAGAGGTACTCAAAAAGAAACAGAGAAAAGAAATGTAGAAAAATGAACCTAGAGAAACAGTACAAACAAGTAAAGGACTTCCTTCGAAAAAGATACAGAGACCTAGAAACAGCAGCGGAACAAAGAGACTCAGATCCATACAAAACACTCGTAAGCTGCATCATATCCCAAAGAACGAAGGAAGAGAGAACAAGAGAAGCAAGCAAAAAACTATTTATGAAAGCACAAACACCCCAAGAAGTGTCGAAATTAGATGAAGACAGATTAGCTGAACTCATACGCCCAGCAGGAATGTACAACCAAAAAGCAAGTAGAATAAAGAAACTAACAGAGATGCTGCTGGAAAAACACGGTGGAAAAGTACCTGAATCAAGGGAAGAACTCATGAAGCTCCCAGGAGTAGGATACAAAACAGCCGACGTCACCAGGTGCTTCGGATTCGGAGCAGAAACAATTGCAGTAGACACCCACGTCAACAGGATACCCAAAAGAATAGGATGGGTGCCCGAAAAAGCCACCTTCGAACAAGTCAAAGAAAAACTAGAAGAACTAGTCCCCAGAAAAGAAAGAAGGTTCTTCCACACATCACTGATACACTTCGGAAGAGAAATATGCCAACCGATAAAACCACGCTGCGAAAAATGCAGCTTCACCGAGTTCTGCGAGTACTACAAGAAAAACAGAGTGCAGAAAAACAAAGCACTATAAAAGATTACTAAACACGGTTCAACGTAAAGCAATACTAATCCTGTTGCATCGCGTCCAAGGAGTTCTTTATGAACTCAACAGCTTCCTCATTATCAGCTGAGAAACCAAAACCAGACTTATAAGTCTTCTCCTGGTCATCATTGTAGAAACCCTTCGAGAAATTAATGAACTCAGTCACTCCATTCTCACCCGTGACTCGCTTCCTCGAAATCTCGATGAAGTTGTTACTTCCATAGTCAAAAGTGGTTTCCTTAATCGTTTCAAACTTAGCCATTGTTATCACCTAGTGGACGTTATGGTATCAAGGGAATATAAACACCATTTGTTTTATCTAAACAAAGTTAAGAATCAAAGGACAAGGAGATGATCGATTGACAACATACACACTCACATTCGAAGAGGCCGATGGAACCCAGAAGGAACTAGTAGGAGGAAAAAACGCCAACCTAGGTGAACTGACAAGCAAAACAGGAGTACCAGTTCCACCGGGATACATAATCACAACCGAAGCATACAGAGAGTACCTAGATGAAAACAAACTCAACAGAAAAATGAAAAACAAGATAAAGGAGCTAGTTGACCCGGAAGACACCAAGAAACTCCACGAAGTAGGCAGAACAATAAGAAAGATGATCAAAGAAGGAGAAATGCCAGAAAAAATAAAGAAAGAAATAAAAGAAAGACACGAAGAACTCAAGCAAAAACTCGGGAAAGAACCCAAAGTAGCAGTAAGATCCTCAGCCACAGCTGAAGACATCAAAGGAGCATCCTTCGCCGGCCAACAAGACACCTACCTCAACATCAAGGGACTCGAACAAGTCACCGAAGCAATCAAGAACTGCTTCGCATCACTATACACAAACAGAGCAATATACTACAGGGAACACAAGAACTTCGATCACCTAGAAGCAGCCCTCAGCACAGCAGTCCAGACAATGGTGGACTCAGAAAGCTCAGGAGTCATGTTCACCCTGGACCTAAGAAACGGGGACCCAAACACCATCACCATAGAAGGCTCATGGGGACTAGGAGAATACATAGTTCAAGGAAAAGTAACCCCCGACACATACTTCATCGACAAAGAAACACTCGAAATAAAGGAAAGAAAAGTAGCCAACAAGAAGATACAGCTCATAAACAAACCAAAAGAAGGAACCATAGAGAAAAAAGTACCCCCCGAAAAATCAAAACAACAAGTAATCACCGATCAACAGATAAAAGAACTAGCCCAACACGCGAAAAACATAGAGCAACACTACAACTTCCCACAAGACATAGAATGGGCACTAGACAGAAAAACCAAGGAACTATACATACTACAGAGCAGACCAGAAACAGTATGGGCAGAAAAACAAATCAAAATCAAAGGAAAAGCCAAAGGAGAAGTAATACTAAAAGGAATGTCAGCCAGCCCAGGAATAGGACACGGAAAAGCAAAGATAGTACACAACGTAGAAGAACTACACAAAGTACAGAAAGAAGACATCCTAGTAACCCAGATGACCAACCCAGACATGGTGCCAGCGATGAAGAGATCCAGCGCGATAATCACAGACGAAGGAGGACTCACATCACACGCAGCCATAATCTCCAGGGAACTAGGGATACCCTGCATAGTAGGAACAGGCACAGCAACAAAACAAATAAAAGAAGGACAAATAATAAGCGTGGACGGAACACACGGAGAAGTATTCAAAGGAATAGTCGAAGCAGAAGACGAAGAACAACAAGAAGGACCCGTCCCGGAAACAAAAACAAAGATATACGTCAACCTAGGAATACCTGAAATAGCTGAAGAAGTATCCAAAAAATCAGTTGACGGAGTAGGACTCATGCGAGAAGAGTTCATACTAGCAACACACGTCAAAGAACACCCACTAGCACTCATAGAACAAGGCAGATCAGAGGAATTCGTTCAAAAACTAGAAGAAGGGATACTCCAAGTAGCAAAAGCGTTCCACCCCCGACCAGTAGTACTAAGACTAAGCGACTTCAAGACCAACGAATACCGAAAACTAAAAGGAGGAGCCAAGTACGAACCCAAAGAAAGCAACCCAATGATAGGATGGAGAGGATGCTCAAGGTACATCTCAGAGCAGTTCAAACCAGCCTTCAAACTAGAACTAGAAGCACTCAAAAGAGCCAGGGAAAAACAGAAAAACATCATAGTAATGCTCCCATTCGTCAGAAAGATAGAAGAAATAAAAGAAGTCGAGCAGATGATGAAGAAACAAGGACTAGAAAGAGGAAAAGATGGATTCAAAGTATGGATGATGGCGGAAGTCCCATCAAACGTAATACTAACTGAGAAGTTCGCTGAATACTGCGACGGATTCTCAATAGGAACAAACGACCTAACACAACTCATACTAGGAGCAGATAGAGACTCAAAGATACTCGCAGACCTAGGAGCATTCGACCAAAGAAACGAAGCAGTAAAACAAGCAATAGCAACAATAATAAAAAAAGCACACAAAAAAGGAAAAACAGTCAGCATATGCGGACAACTACCAAGCATATACCCAAAGTTCTCGGAGTTCCTAGTGAAACAAGGAATAGACTCAATATCAATCAACCCAGATACCGTGGAAAGAGTAAAAAGAATAGTAGCCAAAGCGGAGGAAAAAAATGCCTAAACACCAAAGAGACATATCAAACAAAACAAAGAATATAGTAGGATCACCCATAAGGAAAATAACCCGCCTACTTGAAGAAGCAGGCGAAAAAGAATCCATAATAAGCTTCGGAGGCGGAGCCCCAAGCCTAGCCCCACCACAAGAATCCATGAACCACCTCATAGAAAAACTAAGAAAAGAACCACAGAGATCTGTATGCTACAACTCAACACCAGGACTACTCAAAACAAGGGAAGCCGTAACCGAGATGCTCAAAGAAGAAGAAAAAATAGATATAGACCCAAAAGAAGAGATAACACTAACAGCAGGAGGAACACAAGGACTATACGCAGCACTACAAACCCTCATAAACCCAGGGCAAGAAGTAATGATATCAGACCCAGCATACGTAGGATACCCAGAAGCCATAAAACTAGCAGGAGGCAAAGTAAACAGAATAAAAACAACCTGGCAAGAAGACTTCCAAATAACACCCGAAAAAATAAACAACAACATCACGAAAAAAACAGAAGCACTAATACTACTCTCCCCAGACAACCCCACAGGAAGAATGCTCACCGAGAAAAACCTCAAAGGAATCATCGAAGTAGTAGAAGACCAAGACCTATGGCTAATCACCGATGACATCTACAAAGACATAGTATTCGAAGACCAAGAATTCATAAACACCAGAAAAATAGGAGCATACGAAAACACAGTCACATGCAGCAGCTTCTCCAAAACCGCATCAGTACCAGGAATGAGAATAGGATACACATACGGACCAAAAGAAGTCATAAAGAACATGACACAGCTACTGCAGTACGAAGCACTATGCATAGGTAGAATACCCCAAATATTCCTACAGCACTTCTTAAGTGAAAAAGGAAAACACAAAAGAAACTACATCCAGAAAGAAGTATTACCAGTATACAAACACAGAAAAAACATCATGAAGAAGGTGCTCAAAGAGAAACTTCCGAAAGCAGGATACTCAGAACCAAAAGGAGCATTCTACTACTTCCTAGATGTATCAAGATACCTAGAAAACTACAAAGACGAAGAACAGTTCTCCCATGAACTATACAAAGAAGCAGAAGTAGTTGTCATCCCAGGAGGATACTTCGGAGAAGAAGGAAAAAACCACGTCAGACTAACATTCGTATCCGAACCAGAAGACAGAATAAAGGAAGGCATAAACAGAATAAGCGAGTTCCTGGTTTCTTAAGTATTTTTATGTTAACTGTGAGTAGTTAATAATTGGTAAATACTTTAATGTTCTTAGTATCCTGATGAGGGTTAGATTAATCGCTGGAAAGCAAAAAGAATTAATTTACTATTTTAAAAGTAAAAAAGGATACACATGGAAAGAGTTATCTGATCATTTGGGAGTTAACAAACCTGCGTTAATAGAATGGAAACTTGAAAATAATCTCATGCCTCTCAAGGCATACGAGAAAATGGATCCAGAAGGACTTTTCAGTAAAGAGATAGTAGAAATCAAAGAAGAAGGTTGGGGTAAAAGAAAAGGAGGGAGAGTCTCAAAGGGTAATATTAAGAATATTTCAAAACCTGCTGAAAGCGAAAAATTGTCGGAGTTTATAGGAATTGTTTTAGGTGATGGAAATATTAAAGCTGAGAAGAATTTTGGTGTTTATCAAGTAAGAATAGCTGGTAATTCTAGGAAAGAGGGGAAATATTTAAATTTTATTTATAGGTTGTCAGAAGAGTTATTTGGAATAAAACCAAGAAGGTTCAATAAAGAACCTTCTACTGGGTATGTTTGCCTTGACAGTAAGAGGGTTGTAGATTATCTAATAGAGAAAGGATTAAAATCAGGCAATAAAATTGTAAATGGTGTTAAAATTCCTTATTGGATTAAAAGCAATAAGAAATTTCTTAAATGCTGTGTTAGAGGGTTAATAGATACAGATGGGTGTGTTTCTAAAATATCTAATAAGGATCCAAACTTAGCTAGAATAACCTTTACAAACCATAATCTAGAACTGCTTAAGGATACAAAAAAAGCTCTTGAAACTTTGGGGTACCATCCCTCAAAGTTAATAAATAACAGAGTAATCTATTTATCTCGACAGAAAGAAATAAAGAGATATGTAAAGGATATTGGTTTTAGCAACTCAAAACATATTAGAAGATTGAAGAAGATAGCCCCGTAGTGTAGTGGTCTAGTTCCTTCTGATAAAGGAGGGATTACATAGAAGCATTGTAGGCCCTGGACCTACAGACAGCGGTTCGAATCCGCTCGGGGCTGTATATTACTCAAAAAGAACTTCAGTTCCTTTAATTTGACTCAAAGCAGTAATAGGCTTCAATGGGTGGCTCTCTCCATTTATAAATAAAACAATCTCTTTCATCAAGTGATTAATCACCAGGGTGTAGTCCGAGTCTTTACCGTGAACAGCTATGAATCTCTCCACATCCAGTCCCGCACCGTGCTTCAATCCAGCGTAACTGTAAGCTCCAAATATTTCCTCAGCACTCTTCTTGTGTAGAGATATGTCGAACTCTTCCTCAATATCTATTCCAGGGTTACTTTCTTCAAAACTACTCACCCTTCCTTCAAGTATCTTCAGGTAACTCGTTACCCCTGGGCCATATGGGTTAGTAGTGACTAGCGCTATTTCAGGTATCTCATTCCTCTCTTCTTCCCTACCACTTCTCATTGAATCCTCTCCCAAAGACCAGCTTCCAAGCCAGTTTTGGTTGTTGGGTGATCTGGATCGGTGGTCACCGCTTCTTGACTCCTTCCAGTTAACTTAATTATACCAGCATCACTTAAAAACACTACTGAAAAGAATACGCATAACAGGCATAGATTTAAGGGGATTGACGTAAATAAAAATCCAGAGGAAATACAAGTAACTTTCATCGATGGGTCCGTGGTCCAGCGGTTAAGACGTCGCTTTCACGTGGCGAAGATCGGGAGTTCGATTCTCCCCGGACCCATTTCTCTGACCAATCACTTCCAGAACTTCCACCATGGCTCACTTTCCGCTACTCTCTTTTTCTTCGATTTCTTCTTGAGTACCTTTGGTTTCTTTTTAGGCTCTACCTTCTCCATCCTCTTCTTTTTTTCTTCCAGTTTCTTCTTTTCACTCTTCAACTTCTTCAAGTACTTTTCCAACTGTTTTTTGTCCATGAGCTCACGTTGCGGAATCCTTCCTGACTCGTGTTTGAACGCTTCGGTTGCTTTTTTATTGGGTTCGAACCCTTTATCCACCCACTTCTCTCCTTCTCTTCCCTTTATACCTAATTCTTCCCTAAGTTCAATTATCTTCTTTTCTACATTTGTAATTAATCTATCAGCTGCTTTTATACCTTCATTTACTTCTTTATATGCCTCTATCTTCTTTTTCTTGACGTCTTTACTGGTTCTCATCTCTCTCTGCAGGCCTATCAGGCTTCTTCCGGAACTATTCCCTTTTTTTGAGAGGGACTTCAAGACTTCTTCTCCCTCC
>PWMI01000027.1 GCA_003558235.1 Candidatus Iainarchaeum sp. | reverse complement strand
GATATTTTTTGGTGTTATGTAGCTTCTTTCGGGGGAGTATCTGTCTGGAATCATGCCTGTGGTTCCTATTAGGTGGTTTAATTCGTCTTCTACGTCTTCTAGTTTTTGGACTATCCTAGCGTTTCTTATTGTTTCGTAGGCGTGTTTTGCTCTGGCTTTTGTTTCTCCGCACTCTACTTCGCACTGCGGGTTTATCAGTATCAGTTCTTTGAATCCGAAGTTGTTCATCGCTCTTGCTAGTGCACCTATGTTTCCGGAGGTCTCTGGTTCCATGAATATTACTTTCATTTTCTGCTCACTCTGCTGTTCACTATTTATTTGCTTTTTTTTCTAGTCTATGGATTTTTTGGGCGCTTCGGTTCATCTTTTTTCTGTATTTATCGGCTTTTTTGGCCCATTTTCTTTGTTCTTTGCTTCCTTCGGGTGCTTCGCTCGCTTTTTGGTGTGCTTCTTGGTACTTGGATCTGTTTTTGTGGTATGTGTCTTTTGTTCTTTTCAGTCTGGTGCTTTCTTGTTTCTTGGTGCTTCCGGAGGCTTTTTTGGCTCCGCTTTGCTTTCTTTTTAGTATCCTCATTTTTTCACCTTCGTTCTTTTTTTCTTGTTCTTTTTATTTATCTATGTTTGTTGGTTCTTTACTTTATGATCTTGAGGTAGTCGTTTATCTCCTCGTGTTTTATCGCGCAGCCTGCGTACTTGAGTGCGTATAGGCTGGCTTCCAGTATGTCTTGTTTCTTGTTTTTGAAGTATCCTTCTTCGTATGCTAATGCTATTAACTCCGAGCTTCTTATCACATTTATGTCCTGGGTCTCCATCTTTATCTTTCCTTTTTTCTTTCTATCTATCTCTATCTTTTTTTCTACTTGGCTTGAGAGGTAGTCTCTGAGCATCGCTGTGTTCTCTATGAGTAGGCGGGTTGTTCTTTCGTCTATCATCAGGTTTCTTGCTCCCAGGTGCTTCGTTAGTGCTATGGTCTCTATCTCTCCTTGATGTATTATCTCTATTTCGTGTCCTCCTGAGGTTAGGAGAGAGTTGGCTAGTTTTGAGAATCTTTCCGCGTAGTCCTTGACTGTTTGGGAGTCTATCACTTCCAGGTATCCTTGGTCTATCATTTCCTTCATCTTGATTGCTTTTAGCTTGAATCTCTTTGTTCTGTAGGGTCTTCTGTAGATTTCTTTGTGGATGCTTTCTGGAATCACGAACTTTATTCCGTGTTTTTCCTTGAAGAAGGGAAGTAGGTTTAGGTAGCAGTTGTCTCCTAGGGATATGAGTGAGCTGGAGTCGCATACTATTGTTTTCATTCTTCTTCCTCCAACAGTATTTTTTTCGTGTCTCTGTATCTGTCTTCGATTGTTTTTGATATTGTGTGGGTTTTTTCGCTTATCAGTGTTGCTCCGATGTATCCGAGTAGTCTTTCTTCTTTTACTCTAGTTACCTTGGCAGCGGTGTCAAGTGATATTCCGAGGGCGTATAGTCTGCTTGCTTGTTTTATTCTTCCGTGCTCTACTACGTTTTCTATGTAGTTTCCCGCGTCTTGGCTTAGTTCGTAGATTGTTTCGATGATTTCCTCTAGTTTTTTTCCTCTTGTTTCTTCCTCTGTTTTCAATTTGCTCAGTATTTTTTCTTTGAATTCTTCCCACTTTGGGTTCTCTTGGTAGTGTGGCTTTGAGAGGAGTTTTGAGAGTGCGTATGAGATGAGTGAAACTTCGACTAATTTTGGTTGCTGGGTGATCATTACTTCCTCTATCGCTGTGTTGCTTATCTTTCTCAGTTCCAGGAGGTTGTCTTGTTCGAAGGCTTTCCTGGTTCTTTGGAGTAGTTGAGGTATCCCGTTAGGGTTGTTTTTTTCTTCGTTCACTTCACCATCCTCCCAGGTGCTTCTGCGTTGTTTTTTCTTTTGCTCTGTCTTCCATCTGTTTTACTACTTTTTCTACTCTGTTCTGCGAGAAGTCGTGTTCCTTCACGAGTATCTCGATTGTTTTTTCCATGTCTGGTTTTCGCCACTTTATCTCGTAGTCGTCGGTTACTCTTGGTTCTTTGAATATCTTTCTCAGTTTATCTATATCTACTTTGGGTTCTTGTTCTTTTTCTTGGTATACTTCTTCTGCTTTTTTTCCTTCTCTGACTTTTTTCAGGGCTGTTTTTGGCCCTATGCCTTCTATGCCTTCGTTGTAGTCTGTTCCTACCATTATCCCTATCTCTATCAGTCCTTCTTGGGTTATCCCTAGGTCTTTGAGTACTTTATCGATGTGTATTTCTTCGGTCCTGATGGTGGTGTACTGGTTTTTTCCAGGTAGTTTTCTTTTTCCGGTTATCGTTAGGTTGCGTAGTAGGATGGGTGCTCCGTAGAGCAGTGAATCGAAGTCCTGGGAGCTTGCGGCCCATACTTCTCCTTTTTTACAAAGGTGTGTTGCTTGTGCTTCTCCTTCTCCTGGTGCTTGTATGTGAGGTATTCCCATGGCGTCGAGGGTTCTTTTGGTTGTATCTAGTATCTCTTCTGTTAGGCTGGTGGACTGCTGCGCGTACTTTCTGGCTTCTTCTTTCCTTCCTTTTTTGAGTGCTTCTTCGAACTTTCTTTTGGCTTCTTCACGTGTTTCTTTTCTTTTGTTTAGGGTGTCTTGCTTTATCTTTGGTGGTTCCCCGTCGAAGACATAGACTGGTTTTACTCCGTTTTCAACTAGTTTCCCGGTTCTGTAGAGTATTCCTGAGAGGTGGCTTGTTACTCTTCCCTTTGAGTCCATGAGTGGGGTTCCGTCTCTCTGTCTGATGATTGATAGGAATTGATAAAGAGTGTTGTATGCGTCTATAGCTACTTTTCTTCCTTTGAGGTGTTTTATATCTACTTCCTTCTTCGGGACTATGTCTCCTATTCCTACTCCCATTGGTTTCTCCTCGATAGAACGTTGGGGAGGGGATTCGAACCCCTGTGGCCGTGGGCCACTGGTTTAGCAAACCAGCGCATTACCTCTCTGCCACCCCAACAAACTTGAAGTGTTTCTATTGGGTTGTTACTACGTTAAATGCTTCAGGTAAGCTGTTTACGCAGGTGATCTTGATTCTGTTTGAGGTTACTTCTTGGCACTGTGAACTTGGAATCAGCACTTCTTTTATCTCTTCCTTTTCTTCCGATATCTCTATCTTTTTTTCCAGTAGGGCGATGGGGCCGACGTCTCCGTTCCGGTGGAGCACGCCCATTATCAGGATGTCTTTTCTAACTTCTTTTCCTTCTGCCAGGGAGTATATGCCTATTCCTGCTGCTAGGGATCCACTGGATCCTTTTATGGTTCCGGGTGTTGAGGTCTGTATTGAGAATGACTCCGAGGTGAACTCTTTTCCTCTTACTGTTTCCACGGCTTCTTTAGCGTTTCTCAGTGATGATTGGAAGTCGGTTTCGTAGCTGTTCGTATCGATGTTCAGCATTACTTCTCCTTTGCCCGAGAACCTCGTCACGTTGAACTTCACCACTTCCCCGGTCTCTTCGTTCGAGTGTATCCCAACCCCGTATATTGTTAGGGAGGTGGTTTCGATTGGACCAGGTGACTCTATGTAGATTTTTTCTACTCTTTCTTGTGTTATGGGGATGTAGGTGGCTTCTCTGCTTTTTATACTGTGTTCCATCAGTATCGCTCCGGAGAAGAAGGCCACTTGCAGTAGTATGATTGTCACCAGTATCTTCCAGAGCTCCATTACTTCACCTTGTTTTGTTTAGTTTCGCGTTGAACCTATTTATTCATTACTCTCTTTGAACTTGAATTGTTTTTGAGTGTGGAAACGCCTAGGGGTCGTAGGGTACCCTGGAAAAACAGCTACCCAGAGATCTCCTCGTCCCTGCGACCCCTCAGACGCCCTAGACATATGTTAAGGCTGCTCCCGCCAAGGCCTGACCTGGTTCCATATGAATAGAACCCTGAAGGACAAGGAGTCTACGGAGGGACTCCGGACTGTTGGACCAAGGTATCCTACTTCCTCTAGACTAACTCCTCCTTAGGTAGATTTGAGGTTACAGGAGACTACCAACCCCCCAGCTTCATCCACAGTAATATTTCGGGGTTCTTTGTAAATAAAACTACCTTATTTGGAGGTCACGATTATCGTTTAAACTTTGCCCTGTAGATATTTTACACGTGCGAGGGGGTTTTTGGGAAACTCTTGGCTTGATTCTTCCATCCGTCTCCTTTTTTACTTCACAGTAAGTAATAAAAAGAAGTTTCGCCCTAAATTACATGAGGTGACGTTTTAATGAAAACAATGGTTAACAAAGCTGTTGACACTAGAGAAGAACATGAGGAACAACAGGCCCAATTGATCCAAGGCCCAAGTATACAAGTGATTGGAACCGGAGGAGCAGGAAACAACACTATAAACAGATTAGCAAGGATAGGAATAGAAGGAGCAGAATTGATCGCAGTTAATACTGACAAACAACATCTGGGAGTAGTTCACGACTCAGTCAAAAAAATACTAATTGGACAAAGTGTTACTAACGGATTAGGATCTGGTGGAGTTCCAAAAGTTGGAGCAAAAGCAGCAGAAGTATCTAGAGGAACATTAGGAGAAGCCATGGACGGAGTAGATATGGTTTTCCTGACAGCAGGACAAGGAGGAGGAACAGGAACAGGAACAGCTCCAATAATAGCGGACATAGCTAAGGAACAAGGGGCGATCGTAATAGCGATGGTAACATATCCATTCAAACTAGAGAAAGAGAGATTGAAGAAAGCAGACGAAGGAATAAGGAAACTCAAGAGAGTAGCCGACACAGTAATCATAATAGACAACAACAGGTTAGTAGAACTGGTACCGAACCTACCGATGAGAGAAGCATTCCACGTAGCGGATGAAGTAATAGCTAGAGCGGTGAAAGGAATAACTGAAACGATAACAACGCCTTCACTGATAAACCTTGACTACGCAGACATAAGAGCGATAATGAAAGAAGCAGGAGTATCTGTGATATCCGTTGGAGAAGCAAAGAGCCACAACAGAACGGAAGAAGTAGTTGAGGACACTCTGAAGAACAGCTTACTCGATATAGACTACGCTGGAGCGAGAGGTGCACTTATCCACATAACTGGTGGACCTGACTTGACTCTAGGTGAAGCGAACTCGATAGGTGAGCAACTGACCGAAGCAATAGATCCAAACGCAACGGTTATATGGGGAGCAAGAGTAGCGCCTGAGTACGAAGGAAGGGTAGAAGTGATCTCCATAATGACTGGAGTAAGGTCTCCCAACATCAGAGGACCGATGGGAGACATAATGGATGAAGAGTCTTCGGCTCCAAGGATGGAGAAGGAACTTGGAATAGAGTACCTCAAGTAGAGGCTTTATTCAGAACTAAACCAAGCGGTCCAAGTTTTACTTGGACTTTTCCCCTATTTTTTATTTATTTTCTATTTGTTCCTAGAGTTACTTGGAGATGTTTTAGTGGAACCTGTTTTTAGAAGGGTTTCTTCTATAGATAGAAAGATTGGAAGTATGGGAGTATGTTGATTATCAGTAGGGCTGCTACTAGTGCTGTGAGTGCCCAGGACACTTTTTTACCCGCGTTTTCTCCATTAAATCCTGCTTTTTCAGCGTAGAACCCGCTTATGTCTTCTATTATCCTTGCTCCGTCGAATATCGCGAAGGGTAGGTAGTTTATTATCCCTATCAATAGGTTCAGTAGGAATATCCATATCACTATGTCCACTGCGTGGTACTGGATCCAGAACCAGGGTCCCAGTGGTCCTTTTTCAACGGTTCTGACGCCCAGGCCAAGTTGGCCATACTCGTTGGTCTTGCCTGTGAACTCTCCCTGGTCCGTTTGTAGTGTCACTTCTTGATTGGGCCCGGTTTCGTAGAGTACTCTGAAGTTCTGGATTTTTGCTCCTGGCTCCATCGCGCCGTAGAAGTCCGAGTTTTCCTGTATTTCCAGTACTTCCATGTGCTCTATGTTGTTTATCGTTTGTTCCGTTAAGCTGGGGGATACGTAGAGAGTCATGGGTAGTAGTAGGAACAACCCGAAGGCAAAGGCGGTTAGGAGGTTCATCATCGAGCCTATGGAGTACACCCTTGTTCTTTTCTCTCTCGTTGTTTTTCTTAGTTCTTCCTCATCGGGTTCTGTGAATGCTCCTATGGGGATCAGTCCCAGTGTTACTAGGCCGACTGACTTTACGAGTATCCCTTCTGCCCTTGAAACTATTCCGTGGCCCCATTCATGCACTATCAGTAGTACCACTAGCCCTATCACGGCGGATATGGGTGGGGCTAGGGGGGATCCAGGTACTTTGACTCCGGGTATGACTGGGACTATTCCGGGCATGGCTTCTTGTCCTGCTAGGGCGCTCCTGATTATGGTGGCTGATTGTTGTCCTAGTAGGATTAATGAGAATCCTCCTAGCCCTGATAGGATGGTTACTATCAGGATTGGGATCGAGTTGAATTGGTTTGCTGGGTTTATGGTTAGTGCTGCGGCTGCGATGAAGAATACTATGCAGTATAAGATTGTTTTAGTTACTTTTTTCTTGTTTCCTTTTCTGTTTAGGATTAGGAAGCTTGCTCCTATGAGGCCGAAGGAGAATACTATTCCCATGTCCGCTAGGTTTCTCCATAGTTCTTTCTTTTTGGATAGTTTTTCTATCAGGTTGAGTGTTCTCTTGGTTTTCCAGAGGCAGATTGGTCCGTGTGTTTCTACGTTCTTCTTTTTTCTGAGTAGGTAGGCGGGTACGGTGGCTATGATTATTATCGCTATTATCCATGGTAGCATTTTGTTCACTTTCCTGTTTTTACTCTGATTTGAGTTTTATTATGTCTCCGATGGTTACTTTTTCTTTTTTCTTCTGGGTTATCTTTGTTTCTATCTTCTCGGGTTTTTGGTATATCTTTATCTTGAGTTCTTTTTCTAGTTTGTCCGCGATTTTGGGTGTGGGTTTCATCTTTCCTTTTTCTATCTTTCTTACTCTGGATTCGTGTTCGTTTATCTTCTTTGCCAGTTGTTCTTGGCTTAGTCCACGGGACTCTCTTGCTTTCTTTATTTTATCCGTGTAGTTGGGTGTTAGTTCTTTCTTTTCGCTTCTTTTTTTCACTTTCTTTTTTTCCACTGGTTTCTTTGTTTTCTTCTGGATTCTTTCTTTTTTTATTAGTGTTCCGTGGCTTGAGCAGTCTCTGCATGCCATTAGCTTTGAGTTGTCTACTCTGATGAGCCATCTGGCACTTGTTTCTTTTCCACAAACTTCGCATTCAGGCATCTTGATCTTTTTTGAGGATTTTAACTTGAAGGACCCCGTTCTTGAGTTGCTTTTTCTCTATGGATCTTGCTTTTCTCGGTAGTTTTATTATTCTGGTTCCTTCTCGTGATGTTACTTCGAGTTCATCTTCGTTGGTGAGTTTTGTTTTCACGTTAGAGTCGTTTTCTTCGTTTATCTCCATTAGTACATCTATGTGGTCTTCTTTTTCTATTACATCGGTCATTTCGTCTTCTTCGTCCTCTGGGTCCTCTATGCTGGGTTGTGTTGGTTTTATCACTATCCCTTCTGGTCCTTGTTCTATTGAGAACGAGAAGCTTATTGTTTGGTTTTCCGGGTGCTCGGTTTCGTTGAAGATGTGGGTTGATTCGTTTCTGCTGAGCTCCCTCTTCATCATCTCATCTATTGATTTGCTCATCCTCTCGAACTCACTGAGGATTCTTTTGAATGGATCTTCTCTTTCTTCGTCTTTTCTTCCGTTTTTCTTTGAGTTCATTTTTTCACCTTTATCGTGAGTAGTAGTCTAGTATTCTCTTTTTTGGTATTATTAAGTCTTGTTCTTCTTTGACTTCTTTTCTGTAGTTCTCTATGTTTGGCTTGACTTGAACGCTGAATTCTTTTGTAGTGCCTTTGGAGTCTTCTTTGTAGGTTTCTTTTCCTGTTAGGAAGGTTATGTTGTACTTGTTTTGTTTTTCCTTTGTTTTCTTTATTTTTTGGTAGTGGTAGAGGTAGTTTTTTTCCTTTGATTCTATGCAGAAGCTTGTTCCTGGTTCTGCTTCGTTTATCTCTGGTTTGCTTTCTTCCACTACTTTCTTGGCTAGTTCTGTGAGTGTTGGGAAGGAGTAGTTTTTGTACTTTGGTTTGTACTTTCTCACGGTGTACGTGAGCAGTAGCTTCGTTTTTCCTTCGTCTTCTATGGGTCGATATGTTTTGACCGATAGGCCTTCTTTTTCGAGTATTTTTTCTATGGGTATGAGTTTCTGTTTTTTTCTGAAGAGCTTCTTGATGGTCACTTTGAGTGGATAGATGTAGTTTTCGGGGAGCACCATCGTGATGGATGAGTCTTTCTTCGCTCTCTGTATCACTTGTGGTATTCTTCGGTAGGGATCTTCTCCCGTATCTACTATCGTGGAGTACTCTTCGTCCTCTGTCTCTAGTTCACCTATTCGGTAGGTGGTGTAGGGCATTCCTTTCTTGACGGTGTTTTTCTTGGTTGATTTCTTGATTGCTGATTCTTCCGTCTTAGTCTCAGAGGTCTGTGGGATTATCGCTTTTGCTTCTATCTTCTTCCCTTCTTCCTTTGCTCTTCCTGCTACGTATAGTGCTTTCGGTAGGCTTTCTTTTCCTAGGAATAGTATCCTCGAGTTTTCTTCTAATTTTTCTCGTACTTCTTGGTAGATCTCTTCGGGGTCCATCTTTTCACCTTTTGTTCCTTAGATAATGTTTTTAAACTCCGGACTATTAAGGTTTAATGGTGATGAGATGAGTGTAGAGATATCAGGGGTTTACGGTAAGCCAATATATGACACTAAGGGAAGGTACATAGGAAAGGTTAATGACTTGATCCTCGATATGGAGGATGGGAAGGTTGTTAGGATAACTACTAAAGAACTTAAGAGACTTTCAAGTAAAGAAGAGCTTTCTAAGACCCTTAAAGACAATAGTGTGCTTTATGATCGGGTTGAATCTGTTTCGGACATCGTTTTAGTCAGGAACTAGTTTTTGACTCTTTTAAAGCTGTAAAAGAAGATGTAAGTAGTTTTTGGTGTCTTTTTCGATGTGATGATAAAAAAGAAGAGTAAGTGGTTTCTTAGTTGATTGGTACTCTTCTTCCTTTTTCTTTTCCCGGTGTTACTTTCTGTATCGTTACTTCGAGCACCCCGTTTTTGTAGGTGGCTTTCGCTGTGTCTGGTTTCACTTCTTCTGGTAGAGGGAGGACCCTCTTAAATGACTTTGAACTTCTTTCTTTGTAGTAGTATCCTTCTTGCTCTGTTTCTTTTCCTCGGGATGTTTCCGCGGTAACTTCGACGTGGTTGGGCTCTACCTTCAGATCGATGTCTTCTTTTTCCATTCCTGGTAGTTCCGCTATGATGGTTATTTCTTTCTCTTTGTTCATTACGTCCACGTTTGGTCTTTGGTAGTCTTCGGTCTCTCGGTATCCTCCGAGCGATGTGCCTCCGAACATGTTCTGCATTCTCCTACTTACTTCCTCGAGTTCTTTGAATGGATCCATGCTCTTCACCTCCTATTTTGGTTCATCTTTTTTCTTTGCATGGCTTGTTTTTTTTCTTGTTCCAGTATTTTTTTAAACTTTTGGGCGTAGTTCTTCCAGCTTTGGTTCTTCACTTCTTCTTTTTCTTCGAGTTCCTTGAGTTCCTGTATCAGGTTTTTGACTGATGCGTGCCATTCTTGTAGGTGTACTCTCTTGACCTGCATGTCGTACAGCGCGTTCTCTATGAGTTGCTTCTTCTTCTCTATCTCTTCCTCTACGTAACTCATTTGTTACTTTCCCTCCTGTGTTTATACGTGGGTCTGCAGGGATATAAATTTTTTGGTTTGTGGTGGTTTCTCGAAACCTTGGTTTAGGCACTACAACAAACTTTTGAACAAAAAGTTTGATCAAAAGAGGATTTAGGCACTACAATCGTTTGTTCCAGAAGGATTTAGGCACTACGATCTATGGTTGCGTATTAACTTAATTTAACTCAGGATTGTTGGAAAAGAGGTAAATTTACTTCTCACGACTACCCTACTGGTTAGATGAAGTTGGTCATTACTCCCCACGCGAAGTCAAGGATAAAAAAGTATCAATTGAACAGTGAGGTGGTTAAAGATACCTTGAAAAACCCTGAAACCATACTTCAAGGATACAGAAACAGAAAAATAGCTCAAAAATCACTTAACAGCCATCTTCTAAGGGTCATATTCGAAAAAAAGAAGAATATAAATGTAGTGGTAACTGTATATAAAGCACGGAGGGATAGGTATGAAGTATAAATATGACTCAGAAGCTGATATCCTTGTACTCACTATGAGCGATGAAAAACCAGACTTTGGGGAACAATCTGGACCGATAGTAACGCACTACACTGAAAAAGGAAAACCTGTTGAAATAGAGATTCTGGATGCAAGTAAGACTGTCCTGGATCTACTGAAACCTATCCTGACCAGTAAAAGGATGAATGTGACCCAGAGTTAACTGAAAAAACCAATTTAGGCACTAAATTTTTCCAATTACTTCTTTCACTTCTTTTTCTAGCCCGGGCTTGGTTTTTTCTTTGAGGTGGTAGGTTACTCTTACTGAGGGTTTGTCTATGTTTATGAACTTTCTGAGGTTGATGGGTGTTCCTATGATTACTGCGTCGCAGGGGGTTTTGTTTATTGTTCTTTCCAGTTCGCTTATCTGTTTCTTTGAGTAACCCATCGCTGGCAGTACTTTGTCTAGGTCGTATTTCTGGTAGATTTTCTTTATTGAGCCTACTGCGTACTTTCTTGGGTTTATGGTTTCTGCTTGGTATTTTTCTGCTGCTACTATGCCTGCTCCGAACGTCATTTGCCCGTGTGTTAGTGTTGGTCCGTCTTCTACTACGAGTACTTTTTTTCCCTTTATTATGTTGGGGTTGTCTACTTTTACGATTGATTCTGCTTCTACTATCCTTGCTTTTGGGTTGACTTTCTTTATGTTTTGTTTCACTTGTCTCACTGCTTTTTTTGATGCTGTGTTGACTTTGTTTATCACTGCGGTGTCGCATAGCCGCATGTTTATTTCTCCTGGGTAGTAGTTGTTTTCGTTTCCTGGTCTTAGGGGATCGAAGACTGTTATTGTTAGGTTTGGTTTGTAGAATGAGGTGTCGTTGTTTCCTCCGTCCCAGAGGACTATGTCCGCGTTTTCTTCTGCTTTTCTGAGTATTTTTTCGTAGTCTACTCCCGCGTATACCGGTACGTTTTTCTCTAGGTATGGTTCGTATTCTTCTCTTTCTTCTATCGTGCAGTCGTGTTTCTCTAGGTCTTCGTGGTTCTCGAACTTCTGGAGTTCCTGTTTTTCTAGGTCTCCGTATGGCATTGGGTGTCTTACTACTGCTGGTTCTAGTCCTTCTTCCTTGATTATCTCGAGTACTTTTCTTGAGGTTTGGCTTTTTCCTGATCCTGTTCTTACTGCGGTTACTGCTATGACTGGCTTGGTGGATTTCAGCATGGTTTTTTGTGGTGCTATCATCCGGAAGTCTGCTCCGGCTGAGTTTATTCTGGCTGCTTTCCTCATCACTTCGGTGTAGCTCAGGTCGGAGTAGCTCAATACGACTTCGTCCACTTTGTTTTCTTTTATGAGTTCAGTTATGTGTTCTTCTTTCTTGATAGGTATTCCTTTCGGGTAGTTTTTTCCAGCTAGCTTCGCTGGGTACTTTCTCTTGGTTATGTTGGGTATCTGGTTTCCGGTGAAGCACACTACTTCTACTTCTTCGTTGTCTCGGTATAGTGTGTTGAAGTTTTGAAAATCCCTTCCCGCTGCTCCCATCACAATTATTTTTTTCTTGTCCATCTTATTGTTTCTCCTTATCTTTTCAGTGGAAGGATAAGGTTTAATCTTATCCTTTTTTGTTAGGTTGTTTTAGAATAGCTCTGAGAGATTGCTTTTTTGAGCTCTTTTCGGGTCATTGTGTTTCTTTTTTCCTGGTCACGCCATATTTTCCTGTAGCGGTAAAGGTATTCGTACATCTCGTACTTGTCTCTAGAGTGAACTATCTCGTGGTTCTTTATAACGGAGATTTTCATGTACAGGGGGAGTTCTTCGAATATGTGTACGTCGTAGCTTTTTTTCTCGGTATCTAAGTTTCTAAATACCTTCATGAGGATGTTTTGGATGCCTTCGGTATCTTGATTTGGGGCTACGATGCATACATCAACATCGCTTCTTTCGTGCGTGTATCTCTTTGCTCTGGATCCGAATATCAGTATTGAGAGTACTCTCTTGTCTTTCTCCAGGAACTTGAAGTCCTCTCTAATTTCTTCCTTCTTCTTTTTATCTATTCCTTTCTCTTCTAAGTTTTCTTCTTGAGCCATTTTGAAGCTGCCTCCTTGAATTTCTCTATCTCTGGAAGGAGTATTCTAATGCTCTTCAATGCTATCTCGGTTTCTAAACCGTTGTATTCATGAACTAATCTGTTTCTCAACCCATTCATCTCTTTAAGGGGGCCTTCGAGGTTTTTTGGAATTAATTTTTGGTTGCTTAATTTCCTGATATTTTCATAATCGTCTTTAACTGTTCTTCCGGTGTCCTTAAGCATCATGGCACATATGTCCATGTTGGCTTCAGTGATTTCTTGGAAGGCTTTATAAGCAGCTAACCTCGATTTTATGTCTTTTTCTAGATCCTCAACGGATTTTCCCTTAATCCAGCTTTCTATTTTTGATTTTCTGGTTTGAATCAGTTCAAACTTATCTTTGTATCTTCTCAGTCTTTCTTTTTCCATATCCATCAGTTTGTTTAGGGTTTAGGTTTGGTGAGTTTATTGGATTATCATTGGATTATCTACGTTAAGTGATTCTACACTTATATTATTTGTCTTTCTATTTTTTTGACTTCGTGTTAATATTTATTTTTTGCATTATCTTTTTAACCGAAGGATTAAAGGAGGAAGCAAGGAAAAGGATAGAAAGGGAGAAAAAGACTCCGTGGTGGATGTTCTGGAAGTAACTGATTATTTCAAAAAAAATGACTTAAAAAGATATTGATTATTAATCAACACTCAATATAGGCAAACTACTTTAGAACTCGATTTCTTCTAGGTTTTTGACTCTTTTTTCGGTTAGTGGGTGGCTCATGAAGATCTCTGTTGCTCTTTTTCCTCTGCCCGCTGCCATCATGGGTTCGGCTATGTAGAGGTTTTTTAGGGTCGTGTCTGCTTGCGTGGGTCTTCTTCTGAATCTGGTTGGTCTTGGTTGGTACGACGTGATTTTTTGCAGTGCGTTTATGAGGCCTGCTGGGTTCTTCGTTACGTACGCGGACTTCGTGTCTGCGTAGTACTCTCTTACTCTTGATAGGTAGAGCACGACTAGTGATCCGACGAACTGCGCTACCATTGCTCCTATCCATGCTCCGAAGAATCCTCCTCCTCTGTTTCTGTTTCCTCCGGCCATCATGGATCCGAAGAACACTGCGTAGAATAGTATCATGGGTAGGGCGCTTGCTATAGTCATGACTGTCACGTCTCTGTGTTTTATGTGTGCTGCTTCGTGTGCTATGACGCCTTCTAGTTCTTCCTCGTTCAGTTGATTTATCAGTCCTGTGTGTAGTGCTATGGAGCTTGTTTTCTGGGTTCTTCCGAACGCGAATGCGTTAGGTGATTCGTTTGGAATTATGTATACTTCTGGTTTGGGTATGCCTGTTTTTTCAGCGATTTCGTGCACCATCTGTATTATGTCTTGGTTTTGGCACTTCTTTGCTCTGGACATTCTTTTTATCAGTGCGGGGGATATTGCCCATTGTATTAGTACCATTACTGCGACGAAGCCGACTATCCCCATGAGCATGGGGGTTCCGGTCACTCCGAATATGGATAGTGCTACCCAGAACACTGCTGCTAGGAATCCTCCCATCACGAGGAATGTTACCATCATTGCCCATAGTAGTTTAGCTTTCATGTTGATCTCCTGTATATTTACTTTCTTCTATTTATTGTATTTATCTATTTCTTCTTTCCATTGTGTTGTGAGTATCTTTCTTATTTCTCTTGCTTTCTTTTCCCCGATTCCTTCGACTGCTGTTAGTTGTGTTTTGTCTGATTCGACTAGGTTCTCGATGTTCCTGAATTTTTTGAGTAGTTGCTGTGCTAGGTTTGGTCCTATTCCGGGTAGTGACTGCACGAGGTGAAGTTGCTGTGCTTCGAGTGTTTTCGGTGTTTTTTTTCCTCTGAGTGAGTTTCCTTTGTTTTTCTTTATCTGTTCTCTTTTGGCCATCTGGTTTATGAGTGCTGCGGTGTCTCCTGAGTCCTCCGTGTAGATTATGGGTATTCCGTAGTCGATCGCTAGTGAGGATAGCGCTCCTCTGATTGCGTTCGGGTGTATGTTTCTCTGTGTTACGTGGTTTCCTTCTATGACTATGATTGGGTTCTCGAAGTTTTCTTTTAGTTCTTGTGCTTGTTGGAACAGTCTTTTGTCTATTATTGAGCTCGCGAAGTCTTTTCCTGTTTTTCTTTCTATGACTACTCTTTCGCTTACTAGGTAGTCGCCTACTTTGAGTTGTTTTTCCTTTACTTCCGCCCCCATGTCTTTTAGATCGTGTTTTATCCCTGAGTTTGTTTCCCTGGTGTCTATGTATACTAGGGGGGTCTTTCTTTTTTCACTGAACTTGCTCAGTGTTTTCTGAGTCTTTTTTTCTTCTCCGTGGTCCCAATTTTTCAGCATCTTCTTCATCTTCTTTTCCTTGTTTTTGCTTACCCAGTGGTATATCTCGTCTCTTGTGTTTTCAGTGATTAGTATCACTACTTCTCCCGCGTGTTTTCTTCCTGTTCTTCCTTTTCTCTGTATGTGCCTGATTTCGCTTGGCACTGGCTCGTAGAACATTACTGTGTCTACGGAGGGTATGTCTAGTCCTTCTTCAGCTATCTGTGTGCATACTAGCACGTCGTATTCTCCGTTTCTGAAGTTTCTTAGTATTTGTTTCTGCTCGTCCTGCGTGAGTCCTTTTTCTCCTCTTTTGTTGGTTTGTCCTATGAACTTCCTTACTCTTATTCCTTCTTCTTTCAGTCGGTTGACGAGTTCGTTGACTGTGTCTCTGTACTGTGAGAATAGCAGTATCTTTTTGCCTTCTTTCGCTCTTTTCTTGGTTTCTTCCACTGCTCGCGGTAGCTTGGGGTGTTCTATTCCTTTGTCTTTCATCTCGTAGAATGTGACTATTGCTCTCTGTATCTCTGGGTCTTTTGATATCCTTTTCCCTGCTCTTGTTTTGTCTCTTTTTAGTCGCTCCATGTACTTCATCGCTGGTGTGGCTCCCTGTGTTTCAAGTAGCTCCAGCGCGTGGTGTATCTTCATGAGTCCCGCTACGTAGCTGAGTGCGGGGTAGGCTCTTTTGTCTCTGTTCTTGGTTCTGGCTAGTTTTTTCTGTAGGTAGATGAGTCTTTTTTTGCTGGTTTTCTCGACGTCGTAGTTCTTTATGAATCCGTATTCCTGGAGCTGGCTGTATCTCTTGTCCATGTATCCGTGTAGTATCTTCCGGGCTTTCTTCAGTTCGTCGGGTAGCTCTACTTTTATCCATTTTACTTCTCTTTCTTGAACGTAGGGCTCGACGTCGCTGTCTTTCTCTGTTTTTATCTCAACGTTCTTTATTCCGAGGTTGCTGCATACGTTCTTTATCTTTTGTTTGCTGGATCCTGGGGACGCGGTGAGCGCCAGTACCAATGGGTCTTCGTTTTCTCTGTTGTACTCGTTCGCCACCAGCACGTACGCGTAGTCCTTGACTGCTCTGTGTGCCTCGTCGAATATGACTAACGAGAAGTCTTTGAGGGGTATCTTGTGGTTCAGAACATCGTTTCGAGCTGTTTCGGGTGTTGCGGTGATTATCTTCTTGCTTTCCCACTCCGTGTAGCGTTGCTCTGGTTTTATCTTTCCAGTGAGGGTGATGAAGTCCTCAGGTTCGAGCGTCATCACGTCCTGCAGGGTCCTCTTGTGTTGCTCCGCCAGGGGCTTCGTTGGAGTCAGAAACAGTATCCTGCCTTCAGGTTTTTTCTCTAGAACGTCAGCTATGGCTAGGGCAGCCACGATGGTCTTGCCCAGCGCCGTCGGCGCCACCACGAGTGAACTTCCTTTCTCCGATATGGATTTGACTAGTTCGCTCTGGTATTCCCTATCCTCGATCTTTCCGTTCTCGATGAACTTCTTCTCTATATACTTGTCCACGTGTCTCTACGCACTCCTAGGTGTTCTGAAAACCGTTAGATATTTAAATGACATTCCTCTTATTAACCATACGGGGTGAATTTATATGGCTGAACTACCAATAGCACCTGTTGACAGAATAGTCAGAAAAGCAGGAGCAAGCAGAGTATCTGAAAGAGCAGCAACTGAGCTAGCGAAGGTACTTGAAGATGTCGGAGCAGAAGTTGCCTCCCAAGCAATGAGGATGGCAAGACACGCTGGAAGAAAAACAGTGACAGCGGACGACATCAAGCTAGCATCCAGACAGCTCTAGATTCACAGCATCAACTGCTTGTGAATAAATAAAACCAGAAACCATTATGGATGCGGGGCCCAGCTCCGCACCACAACTTATTTTTTTACTCGCATCTCGGACGGCATAATCTTTCTTCCCATAACTCACCCTTAATTAATCATGGACACCTAGAAAACAACGGTAATGAACATGATAATAGTCAGATTCGGGGAACTATTCATAAAGTCCAAGCCGGTCAAGGAAAGGTTCCTGAACCAATTGACCGACAACATAGAAGAAGGACTGAGAAGAAACGGGATAAAGGCAAAAGTCATCAACAAAAGACTAAGGCTATTCGTGACGCCCGGAGAAGATGAAGAAGAAGCATTAAAGGTAATCACAAGGGTCTTCGGAGTAGTATCCGCCTCCAAAGCAAGAGTAACCCGACCAGAGCTAGATGAAGTGACTCAAGCAGCGCTTGAAATGACTCAAAACTGGGAAAAAGGAACATACGCCGTCAGAGCACAGAGAATAACGAAGAACTATCCATTCACAAGCACCGAAGCAGAAAGAGAAGTAGGCGGAGCAATACAAGATGAGAAAGGACTCAAAGTAGACCTAGACAACCCGAATAAAACACTCTTCCTAGAATTCTACGGGGAAAAAGCACACCTATTCAAAGAAAAACAAGAAGGACCAGGAGGACTCCCCCTAGGAGTAGCAGGAACACTCAAAGCAAACATAGAAACAGAGAAAGACCTAGCAGCCTGCTGGATGATGATGAAAAGAGGATGCCTAATACAACCCACTCAAACGAACCCAGAACTAAAAAAACACCACGAGAAATGGAGCATAACGAACAAAAAACCAAGCGAAATAGAAGGCGAAGTAAAAGGAACGTTCGAACTGAAAGAACTGGGGGAAATAAAGAAAAAAAAAGAAACACCCACCTACACACCACTCATAGGCCTCACCGAGAAAGAACTCAACGAACTAACCACGAAGATAAAGGAAGACTAAGCCCAGATCAACCCGAAAACCATTATAAAAAACAACGATCTACTAACACCATACCCGATGAGGAGTGAAAAAATGGAAAAACAAACATGCCCAAACAGAAAAATCAACCTACGGGACTGCACCTGCACGTACCCAGGCTGCCCCAGAAAAGGAATATGCTGCGAATGCATAAAACACCACGTTGAAAAGAAAGGACTACCCGCATGCGCATTTTCAAAAGAAGCTGAAGAAACCTACGACAGATCCTTCGAGAAATTCATCGAAGACCAATCAAACAAATGAAGAAAGAGGAAGAACATGGCCAATATAGATCCAAAGAAGATCATAGAAGGAATAAAACCAAGTGAACTAAAGAAGATACTAATGCACAGAAGCCCAAACAAAGAAATCATACTCTACCTCTCACTAGGGCACCTGAAAAGCAGGTACATGGCCCAAGCAGAACAAATGATGAAGGAAAGAGGAGGAAGAGAAGCACTACACTTCACAAACAAAGCCAAAACAGTAGAAGAAATAACCAAAAGAATCTTCGGAAGAACACCCGAAAAAAACTACTACACAGGAGGATACAGCGTACCTGACGACTGGAACCCCGAAACCGACCCAGAAGAAGCCGAAGAACTAGCGCAGTTCTGCGTCTCCAACATGCCCCAAGTACCACAGATAAACACGGGAGAAGCAAGACAAATAATAAAAGAAAAACTAAGAGAACACAGAAAAACACGAAAAACAAGGGGAATAACAGTCAACTTCATAAACCAAATCAAGAAAGCAACCGAAGAATGGTACGACCCCAACAAAGTAACCATCCTACTCGAAGTAACACTCCTCTTTCAAAACATAGAACAAGTACTACAAGCACTAGAAAAACAAGAACAGCAAAAAAAATTAGAACAAGAACAAGAGCAAGACATAGAACAAGAACAAGAAGAAAAAGAAGAACTACCAGGATTCAAAGTATAAAAAACACAGAGATCACACTACAGCGCCCAGCAATATATTAAAGAAACCCATCACTACGCCGAAAGCACCCAGAACCAACGAAAGACCATTAAAGAAAAGCACCAGTATCAAAGCAATCGCTGAACCACTCCAAAAGTGATCAAGATCACCGTGAACAAAGTAGTCCCATATACCCTTCAACACCAAGAAAACCGATAAAAACGCGGCCAAAGTCAAAAGAGTAACATAGAAAGCAGCACCAGAGTAAAGATGATTAAGGATACTGAACACTATGAAGATACCCAAAGCAAGCTGCACTCCCGCACTGACCTTCTTATCTTTTTTATCATCACCCATCAAACCACCATTATAACTTAATTGCAATTCCATTGTGGGAATACTAATTTATAAATACAACGGAACTCGAAATATAAACACGCTTAAATACATGCACCACAGACAAATAAGCACACAAAAACTTACTACCAAACAAAGGTGAAAGAAATGGTTAAATGCAAGCACAAAGGACCCAGAGCAAAATCAAGAAAACCCCTAACAAAAAAAGTAAGGGAAAAAGGAACCCCAAACATAAACAAGATACTCACAGAGTTCGAAGTGGGACAAAAAGTCCACGTCAAACCAGACCCATCAATGACATCCGGACTACCACACCGAAGATTCTTCGGAAAAACAGGGCAAATCAAAAGAAAACAAGGAAACTGCTACGTAGTCGAACTCAAAGACATGGCGAAAAACAAGGAAGTCATAATACACCCAGTACACCTAAAAACACAGAAGGTGACAAAATGATAGGAAAAGAAGTATTAGAACAAAAACCAATCACGATCCCAATAGTAAAACAACACATGGAAAAAAGACAAGAAGAAGCAAAGGAAGACATAGAAGAAGCCAAAGCCAAATGGGAAAAAATAAAGAAGAAAAAACAAAAAGAAACCAAGAAAAAAGAAAACAAGTGCCCAATATGCGGAGAAGAATTCAAATCACCAAGAGGAATGAAGATACACAGATCACAAGCACACACAGAAGAAGAAATAGAACTATCCAAGAAAAAAGAAGAAGACCAAGAAAGAAAAATAGAAGAAGAAGCAGGACTAAGATACGAACAAAACCTAGCGCTACAGTACTCACAGGAATTCGGTAACCTAGACCCAGAAAGAACCGAAAAAACCGTGGAAGAAATAAAAAAAGAAGACATAGACGAAGCAACAGCAATAGAAATAATCAACCTAATGCCCGAAGAACCCGAACAAGTAAACCTCGTGTTCGAGAAAAAAAGGTTCGACATCACAAACGACAAAGTAAAAAAAATACTGAAGATAATAGATGATCTACGTGAAAGTAAATAAAAAAAAGGTGAAGCAAAATGCAGAAAGAAGAAACAGCCATAGTGCTGGACTACCTAAGAAAAGGATACCCAAGATCCTACAAAAAAGAACCCATAGTCCAAGCGATAGGCACCAAGAAATTCACCTTCCTAGAACTAGTTCCAAAAGAAAACACCAACATATCACTAGAAGAAGAAGTATACGTCGGTGAAGAAGAAAGAGACAAAATAAAGTACATAAAGAAAACACTGGAATACAAAAACCTAACAACCACAGCCAAAAACGAACTAGAAAACACAGTAGAAACACTCATAAACAAAAACGAAGACAGATTCATACACTTCTTCAACAAAGCCAGTGCAATAACAATAAAAGAACACAGCCTAGAGCTACTACCAGGAATAGGCAAAAAACACATGATCAAAATACTCGACGAAAGAGAAAAAGAAGAATTCAAATCATTCGAAGACATAAAAGAAAGAGTAGACCTACTACCAGACCCAAAGAAAATCCTCAAAGAAAGAGTACTAGAAGAACTAACAACCAACACAAAGTACAAACTATTCGTACCAAGAAAAAGCAAACCACAGAACAAGAGATACCGGTAAAACAAAGCTCTTCTAACCACGAACTACTTGAAGTGATCAAATGGAACTAGAGAAAAAAGTAAGAAAACTAGAGAAAAAATACGGATTCAGAGCAAACCCCGTCCTAGACCAATACTTCCTCATAAACGAAGACGTAATAAGAAGAATAGTCAGATACGGAAGAATAAACAAAAAAGACACAGTCCTAGAGATAGGACCAGGACTAGGATTCATAACCGACAAAATAGCCAAAAGAGCAGGCAAACTAGAAGCAATAGAAAAAGCAAAAAACATAAAACCAGTCCTAGAAGAAGAACTAAGACAACACGACAACATAAACTTCACATGGGAAGACTGCATGAAAACAAAGTTCCCAAAGTTCAACAAAGTCATATCAAGCCTACCATTCAGCATATCAGGACCACTAACCTTCAAACTAGTAGACTACGACTTCGACAAAGCAGTACTAGTCTACCAAAAAGAGTTCGCTGAAAAAATGAAAGCAAAACCCGGAGACAGCAACTACGGGCGACTAAGCGTAATGGCACAAACCTACTTCAAAGTAAAACTAAGGGAAATCGTCAAAAGATCAGCGTACTACCCACAACCAGACGTGGACACAGCAATAGTCATACTAACCCCCAGAAAAACAGAGAAAGACCCCAAGTTCGATGAATTCATAAGACAAGTATTCAGATACAGAAACAAAAAACTAAGCAACGCAGTAAAACTAGGATTCAACACAGACATAAACGACGACAGAAAAGTCAAAGAACTGGGACTCAAGGAACTCAGAAAAGCATACCAAGAAATAAAGAAAGAAATATGACGCAATCTTTATATATTCCAAAAAACTTCACTTAACAGTGATTCAAAGTGAAAAAACACATAGCAACACTACTAATACTACTAATAGCCATCGGGATAGGGCACGCAGCAATAGAAATCAGCAACTGGCATGAACTCAATGAGATTAGAAACAACCTAGATGGCGAGTATGTACTAATCAATGATTTAGATGAAAATACAGAAGGATACATGGACTACAATAACCCGGAAACGGAAGGATGGAAACCGATAGGAACTCTAAATTCAGACTTCACTGGAACACTTGATGGACAAGGATATACCATAAGCAACCTACACATAAATAGATCAGAGAACTATACTGGACTATTCGGAAAAATTAATGAGGGAGCTACAGTAGAGAACGTTGTTTTACTGAACTTGAATGTAATAGGAATTAGTTTCGTTGGAGGAGTAGTAGGCCACAATACAGGAGGATTAGTAACATACAGCTACACAGAAGGATCCGTAAACTCAATCATTGAAGGGGACACAAGTGGAACAGGAGGGTTAGTAGGATACAACGCGGGGAACATTACTCAATCATATTCAAATGCAGAAGTTAAAGGTTACTGGGCAGTAGGAGGATTAGTAGGACGAAACATAGGAGGAAAGATCCTTGAATCCTACGCAGAAGGAAATGTTCAAGGAGAAGGAGATAGAGTAGGGGGACTAGTAGGGAGAAATCAAGCAGATATATTCAATTCATATTCAACTGGAAGCGTAACAGGAAATAATGTAGTAGGTGGTTTGGTAGGTGAGAACGATAATGAAACGATTATCCAACAATCTTACTCCACAGGATTTGTTACCGGCGAAGGAAATGTAGGAGGATTGATAGGCAACAATATACCAGGAGGAACTATCTCAGAATCCTACTGGAACAACGAGACAAGCGGTATGAATACGAGTGATGGTGGTGAAGGAAGAACAACCGCACAGATGGCTTGGAACGAAACAGAACAAGGATACGGATGGGAAAACGGAACACAAACAAACACCTACGCAGGATGGAACATGAGCACGACTCCAGGAGAAGAAACATGGCTAAGCGGAGACCATGAAGAAGTAGAGGATCACGAAGGAAACGCAGGATACCCAGCACTAGACTGGCAAGTAAGCAAAGTAAGGGACTGGCACACCTTACATAACACAAGGAACTATCTGGATGGAAGCTACCTTCTGATGAACAACCTAGATCAAAACTCAGAAGGATACATGGACTACAATAACCCGGAAACGGAAGGATGGAAACCGATAGGAAATTCTTCAAACTCATTCTCTGGTTCATTTGACGGTGAGGAACACACAATAACAGGATTATCTACGAGCAGGTCAGGTGAAAATTATATAGGTCTGTTTGG
>PWMI01000044.1 GCA_003558235.1 Candidatus Iainarchaeum sp. | reverse complement strand
TTGGGACTAATTGGCAGGCCCTGGTATGGAAGAAATGTTGGTTTTGCTGCCGAAGTTCCTTTCCCATCTGATAATATTGAACCAAAAATGGAGTGGTATCGTGCAGAGATAACGAAAGCCGGTGGTGAAATTATGCTTGGTGCAATTGGTTGCGGAGCCTATGTTGTTGGGAACAGGGTGAAAGGTGCTGTAATCGCTACACCTGAAGGACGTTTCGCTGTACTTGCCGATGTGGTTATTGATGCTACGGGATCGGGGGATATTGCAATTGCAGCTGGAGCTTCATATATGTATGGTGAAACCGAGAATCATGACATCGCCCTTCAGGGATCCGGGTTACCTTCAAGACCACTAAGAGGAAGTTACCTGAATACTGATTATCTTCTAGTTGATGAGGTTGATATGGTTGATGTCTGGAGAACTTTAGTCTCTGTTCAGATAACCAAAAACAAAGAAAGTTTTTTTGATGCGGGAACCATGATCCACAATCGTGAAAGACGCCGGGTGATTGGAGATCATATTCTGACTTATCTTGACCAGATAGCTGAGCGGACATATCCTGACGCTGTAGTATTGTCAGGTAGCAATTATGATTCTCACGGCTATCCCAGTTCCCCGTATTTTGCATTATTGCCACATGATGAAATATCCAGAAAGGCAAACCACCCTGCACCGGGAGGAACATGTTACACCCCATATCGTTGTTTTTTGCCAACAGGGCTAGATGGTATTCTGGTGATAGGATTGGGCATAAGCATGGAACGCGATGCATCAGCAATGGTACGTATGCAATTTGATATGGCAAATCAGGGTTACGCTGCTGGTGTTGCCGCAACCATGGCTGTATCTTCCAGATCGACACCCAGGTACATTAACGTCAGAGAACTGCAGAGACATCTGGTAAATATAGGAAACCTTCCGTCTGAAGTTCTTAAACATGAGGACTCATTTCCTTTATCTCTGGTAGAGATTGAGAATGCAGTGCAGGATTATGGCAATGCAACTAATCCTGAATCTGCCGGGAAGCCCCTTGCAATTATACTTACACATCAGGAAGCTGCTTTGCCAATAATAATTGAAGCTTATCATAACGCAGATAGTCAGACCAAACTTCTTTATGCACAGCTTTTAGCCATTTGCGGGAGTAATGAAGGACTTCCGGCACTTTTGACAGCACTTCAGGATATAAATGAATGGGAAGAGAAAATATTTCAGGGGTTTATGGCTGATTATGCTCATCTACCAACACCTACTGATGCTGTTATTCTGGCTGCAAGTTATACAGGTGATACGTCAGTTCTGCCTGAACTTATTAGGCTGGTCGATATGCTTGATGCTGACGTTACACTGTCACATCACCGGACATTGGCGCTTGCCCTTGAAAGACTAGCTCATTCTGATGCAGCCGAGCCTTTGGCTAATTTATTGAAAAGACCAGGTATGAGTGGACATGTTATGATTGACCTGGAGGATGCTTTAACTGAGTTGAAAAATGATGGCAGGGTTCCGGGAGGCAGAGCTCCCCTTGAAAAACGAACCAGGGCATTGCGTGAAATCATTCTGGCCCGTGCTCTTTACCGCTGCGGTGATTTTGATGGATTAGGAAAAACTATTTTGGAAGAATATCAAAAAGATATGCAGGGGTTATTTGCTCGTCATGCTACTATTATCCTCAGTGAATAACATCTTTAAAAGGAATAATAATAAAACAAGTAATAAATAATATGACTATAAATAAATAATTCTTTATGAAAAGAAGAAGTTTTCTGAAGACTACAGCTCTTGGTGCTGTCAGTATAAGCATGTACCCGTTATATGCCTGTGATTCGCGGATTGACCGGTTTACCAATGGGAAATATTGCATTCAGCCCGCTTCAGATATTCCTGTAATTGCGGAGGTGGATGTTCTGGTTGCAGGAGGAACCATCGGAGGTGTTTCAGCAGCCTGTTCTGCAGCCAGATCCGGATCTGATGTGTTTCTTGCCGGCTTCTCACCTTACCTGGGAGAAGATATTTGCGGAACCTACAAGTTTATGTTTGACATTCATGAAGACGTATCAGGCGAACTGGGCAAAAAACTCTTTGGGAGCGGTTCTGTTTTATCACCTATGTATGTTAAAACCACGCTTGAGAAGGAGCTGATAGATAATAATGTCAGGTTTCTTTATTGCAGCTATGTTTCAGATGTAATATTCGGTGATGATAACCAGCCTGCCGGGGTAATTATAAGCAACCGTACCGGCCGGCAGGCGATATTATGCAAAAGCATTGTTGACTGTACCCAGGGAGCTTATATTGCTAAACTTGCCGGAGCTGCATTTGATTATGACCCTGATACTTCTTTTGATGAGTTCAATTTTAATTTTATAAGTGTTGGGAGCAAACCTAAATCGGGCGAAGGTATCAGTGTTACCCAACTTCCTTTACCTGTAAAGGTAAATCAAAGTAATTACCATGTTCTTGAATACAATATTTCGCTTCCCCTGAAGGATTTTTCTTTCGGATCGCTTGCCGAAGCTGAGCAGATCATCAGGGAGAGGACATGGGACCCCGACCAGGTTGATTCGTCTGATAATCTTTTCTGGCAATCACCATACAGGATAAAAAGTCAAAGTTCATTCAGGGAGGATCCGGTAAATATTGCAGATATTCCTGTTCAGGCTTTTTTGCCTGAGCGGACAGATAATCTTTTTGTCTTGAGCAGTTGTGCTGATGTAACCTCTGAAACAGCATTAAATATTATGTTTCCTGAGAATCAAATAGAGCTGGGCAGGAAATTGGGCTCTGCAGCTTCTGATAAGGCATCAACTGAGAGATTCTCTGATGAGTTATTTACCAGGCCTGTAAGAGGTGTTGAACATCTTGACGGGGTTACGGGTGAAATTTCAGAAACTTTGCGTCCCAATCTGGGTACTAAAAGGGTTTTTTCTGAACAGACCGCTCTTCCTGTTCTGGGTGAATATGATGTTATGGTAGTTGGCGGCGGTACTGCCGGTGCTCCGGCAGCTATAAGTGCAGCCAGGAACGGGGCTAAAACACTCGTTACGGAATATCTTCATGGCCTGGGAGGCACAAGCACCCTGGGTATGATAGGGCGATACTGGTATGGGAATCGCGAAGGATTTACAAAAGAGATTGACAAAGGTGTTCGTGAAATGGGGGTTGCCTCGCATCCCAGACATAAGGAAAGGGATCATGAGTGGGTTAAGGACTGGAAGATGGAGTGGTACAGGCGTGAAATAAGAAAAGCAGGGGGAGATATATGGTTTGGTGTGATGGCCACAGGTGCATTTGTGGAGAATGGAAAAGTTAAAGGGGTTGTTATTGCAACGCCCCAAGGAAGCGGGGTGGTTTTAGCCAAACAAATTGTTGATTCAACAGGAAGTGGCGATATTGCAATTGCTGCCGGGGCAGAGTATGAATATACAGGCAGAAGCAATGTTGCCGTCCAGGGGTCCGGGCTTCCCATGGTGAATCCGGATGATCATTATAATAACACGGACTGGACCTTTGTTGATGATTCTGATGTTTTTGATGTTACAAGGGTATTTGTTTCAGGAAAGCAGAAATTTCCGGGCTCCTGGGATATAGGTAAGCTTCCCCAGACCAGGGAGAGAAGAAGGGTAAAAGCTGAATTTATGGTATCTCCGATAGATATGCTTAATGGTAGAAGATACCCCGATACTATCTCTCATCATATCAGTAATTTTGATACACACGGCTATACTTTGCATCCCTATTTTATAATAAAGCAACCAGAGGGTGGACATGTTACCTATGATGTGGACCTGCCGTTGCGCAGTCTGTTACCCCGCGGAATCGATGGTGTTATTGTCACCGGACTCGGATCCGGGGCACACAGGGATGCCATGCCTGTAATCCGCATGATACCCTGCCTTCAGAATCAGGGTTATGCGGTTGGCTACCTTGTTTCTGAGATGGTAAAAGAAAATGTGTCTGTCCGGGAGATTGATATTCGGTCCATTCAGCGGCATCTTGCTGCCATTGGTAATTTCCCCGAAAGGGTAGTAACAGATACGGACAATATGCCTCTTCCCGATGCAGCTTTTTCAGAGGCTGTATCGAAAATCGGAAATGATTTTGAGCAGCTTGAGGTTTTGTTTTCTGATATTGACAAGGGGCAAAGATATCTGGAGGATGCTTTGAAAAGTTCACAGGATGACAATCAGAGGCTTAATGCAGCTATAGCTCTTGGTGTTCTGGGCAGTGATTCAGGTTGGGAGCTGCTTGCTGAGGCGGTTGATTCCTATGAGGAATGGGATGAAGGCTGGAATTTTACGGGTATGGGACAGTTCGGGTTTTCGCTCAGCAGGCTTGACACCATAATAATTGCATTGGGCAGGTGCAGGAGGGAAGAGGCTTTGAGGCCGGTAACCGATAAGGCTGAAATACTTACTCCTGATCATTATTTTTCTCATTTCAGGGCTGTATCTGTTGCCTTTGAGACACTGGGAAAAGAAGAGGCGGCACCGGTGCTGTTCAGACTTCTTTCCATGCCGGGTGTATCAGGACACCATGTTATTACAAAGACAGATGTTGTCAGGGCCACGGTTCCAAGCCATGTTGATGTAACCTTAAGGAACAATGCATTAAGAGAGCTGCATCTGGCCAGGGCATTGTACAGGTGTGGCGATCATTACGGTTTGGGGAGACAGATCCTTGAAAAGTATTCAAATGATCTTCACGGGCATTACTTCAGGCATGCTGCCGGTATTCTGGGAAAAGGTTTTGATATCTGACCATTTCCATCTGAGCAATATCAAAAGCTTTGCTATTGGTTTCACGGCGAGATTGACAGTTCATATTTTCTTTAATGCTGCCGGTACGAAATCCCGTGATCTGGATGGACCTGGAGTGATGTTTGATTGAACCTTCTGCTGGAGAGGGTAAAACTTCTCTTAAAAGAATTTGCCTGATTTATGTTCCCGGAAAATTTTGTAACATTGCGATGGTGTTTATACCGTCAAAAATGGGACTGAACAAGAAAACTGAAAAGATATTATTCACCCGTACCCGGGAGGGTGATGAGGATTCTTATGAAATCCTGTTTAACCATTACTATCCCAGGTTATGCACCTATGCTTCTGTATATGTTAAGCATCCCGATGTAGCCGAAGAGATTGTGCAGGAAACATTTATCCGGATATGGGAAAAACGCTCCATGATATCGATCAGAACTACCTTTAAGGCCTATTTATACCGCAGCGTTCACAATAACTGCATTAATTACTTAAAGGGGAAGAAGTATCTGAGTGAAAAGGACGAGACCTACCGGAACGAATTATTAAAACAATCTGAATTGAATATCAGGCACATGGATACCGGGATAATAGACAAAATTGTTTCTGAGGAGTTTGATGTCGAATTCAGGAAAGCTCTTAAAGACCTGCCGGTGCAATGCCTTGAAGTCTTTAAGATGTGCAGAAATGAAAGACTAAGTTATTCTGAAACAGCTGAAAAGATGGGCCTCTCTGTCAATACTGTCAAAACACAGATGAAAAGGGCATTATTAAAACTAAAAGAAGCTCTTGAAAGGAACTTCAAAAGATGAAAAATCCTTCCTTGCTTTTGCATAAGATACGTTTATATCCCCGTAAGGGAATAATTTCATAAATTAGAAATTGCTGTCACCCTCTGATACCTCATTTTTTGTCATAATATTAACATCGATATAAAACATGAAGAAAGAATTTAATATAGATGATCCGTTTGAAAATATGATCATTCGTTTTTTGAACGGGCAACTTGCAATTGATGAGATAGATAAGTTAAATAGTTGGATAGAAGAATCTCAGGAAAACCAGGATATTTTTCGTGCTTATCAGAATATATGGCTGGGTAGTTCAGCTTTGTTGCCGGATGAAAGTTATAATCCCTGCAGCTCGTGGAGGCGGATTGCAAAGCAGATGGAAAAGTCAGCCAATCGGCCGATATATAAGTCCCGGAGAGCTTCGAGACATATATATATGCGCCTTTCAAAGATAGCCGCGATAATTTCTTCGGTATTTATTATCGGAGCGCTTGCCTCATATCTTGTCTTTATGAGCTATTACAGTGTTTCTGCTGAAAATTACACTGAAATAAGTGTTCCTCCGGGCTCCAGGTCTAAGATTGTTTTACCCGATAACAGCAAAGTATGGCTTAATGCCGGAAGCACTATAAGGTATCCGGATAATTTCGATCGAATTGACAGGGTTGTTGAACTGGAGGGTGAAGCTTACTTTGATGTTGTTTCCAACCCGCGTAAACCTTTTGTTGTCAGTACCGAACATTTAAAGCTGCGTGCATTGGGCACTTCTTTCAATATTAAGACATATCCGGAAGACGAGGTTGTTTCTGCCACACTGGTTGAAGGAAATGTAATAGTTGAAATTCCTGATATTGATGGCACACCATTTTCCTACAATCTTCAACCACGACAGAATTTCACTTACAATATTGCTGCAAGAAGCATAGTCAGTGTCGAAGTAATTGAGCATGATGATAGAGAAGATGAGCTCCCTGCAGAACCTGTTACAGAAGATATTATCGGGTTACCTGAACCAAAAATATTAGTCAGAACCAATATCAGACCCGAATTATACACTTCATGGAAGGATAATGTTTGGGTTGTCGAAGGTGAAAGCATGGCTGATATGGCCATTATGCTGGGCAGAAGGTTTAATACCAAAATTAATATTGAGACTGAAGAATTGAAGCGATACCGGTTTACCGGAAGGATAATGAATGAAACACTGGAACAGGTTCTTGAGATACTCCGGATGACTACTCCTCTCAAATACACTGTCGGGAAGGGATATGTGGACTGGGAAATAGACCCGGATCTTAAAGAGGAGTATGATTTATTACTTGATAAACAAGAAAGAATTTAAGCCTGTCTAAATTACACCTGAATGTTTAACCTAACCAAAAACCTATACAATATGACAAAAAACCTTTGAAAAAAACCGGGGCATATTACCCCGGCTTGTTAATCTTGCTGGTATTCCCGGCACGGAATACCGACAAACTGTCAAAAACTTAAAACATTGCAAAATTATGAAAAAAAACCTACCTGAGCACTCTTTTTTCATAAATAAAGAGTTGCGAAAAATTTTATTAATCATGAAAAATTCACTACTAATTTTTTTGATTGCAGTTGTCCAGGTAACGGCTTCGGTTTCAATCCATGGCCAAAACCTGACATTAATGGCTGAAGGCAATACTGTGCGCGAAGTTTTCAAGCAGATTGAGAACGAAACAAACTACCGGTTCTTTTACAATGAGGAGTTCCGGGATCTATCCAGACAGCTAACCTTTGAAATGAGGGATTATCATATCAGCGAGGTATTGGATATGATGCTTGCCAATTCTGATGTCACATACAGAATTCTTGAGAATGATGTTATTGTGATCACACCTCACATTAATAAATTTCAAGGCATTACTGTTACTGGTCAGGTTACTGATGCTGAAACCGGTGAACCTCTTCCGGGAGTGACAATAATGATCCGGGGTACAGCTATTGGTGCTGTTACTGATTTTGAGGGGAACTATACAATTCCGGACGTACCTCCGGCTTCCGTTTTAGTGTTCTCGTATATTGGTATGAGAACATTGGAGGTGGAGGTTGATTCTCAGACTGTGATTAATGCAGCTCTTGAAGCCGAGACATTATTACTTGATGAAGTGGTAGCTATTGGTTATGGTACAGCCAGAAAAAGTGACCTGACAGGCTCTGTGACATCCGTTTCTGGAGATGAGATTTCTCAAAGGAGGTCAACTCAAATATCACAGGCATTGCAAGGTTCAATGGCAGGTGTTACGGTTACAAGAAATAATAATGCTCCCGGTGCAACCTCAACCATTCGGATCAGAGGTATTACCACAATTGGCGATAGTAATCCTCTAATTATTGTCGATGGTGTTCCCGTAAACAATATTAATTGGGTAAATCCTGCTGATGTGGAAAGCATTTCTGTTTTAAAGGATGCTGCTTCTGCTTCAATATATGGGGCGAGGGCTGCAGCCGGTGTTATTCTGATTACAACAAAAAGGGCGAGGCCGGGTGACTTAAGGTTAGATTTTACTTCTGAGTATGGATTCGAAACTCCGACATCGATACCAGAATACGTTGATGTCGTTAGATACATGGAAATCAAAAATGAATTACGGTGGAATGATAACCTTAATGATGCGAATGAATTTCCCCGCTTTCCACAAAATGTTGTAGATAATTATATGACCCTGAATGCTGAAAACCCCGATCTGTATCCTAACACAAATTGGGTTGATCTGATTTTGAGTGATTATGCACCAAGGCAAACATATAACTTAAGGGTTTCAGCAGGGACTGATGCAATTCGCTCCACTTTTTCTCTTGCATATGATAAAACAGATGCATTATACATGGACCGGACATATGAACGTCTTACCACAAGATTTAACAATGATGTTACAATAAATAATTTTATATCAGCTTCATTGGATATAAATTACAGAAGATCAATCAGCCAGCAACCCAGCATGAACCCAATATATAGCATGCATGTTGCGGCGCCTGTTTATGCTGCTGTATGGTCTGATGGCCGGGTATCAGGAGGGAAAGATGGTAATAATCCCTATGGTCAGATTAAATACGGTGGGTCCCAAAGTAACTGGTGGAACCAGGTGGGGGGTAGAGTTTCGCTTGACATAACCCCGTTGGATGGATTGACATTGTCTGCCATAGTTGCCCCAAACCTTAATTTTGACAAAGCCAAGAATCATCAGCTGGCAATCCCCTATACCGCATGGGATGATCCAACAAGGGTGCAGGGATATATACAATGGGCAGCTTCCACCGACCTTTACGAAAATCGTAATGATAACCACCAGGTAACTACGCAATTTCTGGCTAATTATCAGGAAAGATTTAATGATCACAGCATTAATCTGCTGGGGGGCTATGAAAATTACTATGCCTATTATGAAAATCTGGGAGCTTCCAGACAAAGATATGAACTGACAGCATTTCCCTATCTTAATCTTGGTCCACTAACCTTTCGGGGAAACAGTGGCAGTGCTTTCGAAAATGCTTACCGGTCATGGTTTGGACGGGCAATGTATAATTACAGGAACAAGTATTTCCTTCAGGCTAATATACGTTATGATGGTTCTTCAAGGTTTCATGAAGATTACCGCTGGGGAGCATTCCCTTCGTTCTCTGCAGGATGGGTGTTGACAGAAGAATCATTCATGCAGGATTTACCTGTTTTATCTTATCTGAAAGTGCGAGGTTCCTGGGGTAATCTTGGCAACGAAAGGATCGGAAACTACCCTTACCAGTCCACCATAGGATTCAGCAATGCCCTGTTTCATCAGGGTTCTAGTGTCGTTGCAGCACAAGCAGCCGCTCAGTGGCAATATGCAATTCGTGACATTACTTGGGAAAGTACAGAGACAGTTGGTGTTGGACTTGATATTGGATTTTTTAACAATAAGTTAAGCTTAATTGCTGATTATTATCAGAAAACCACCAAAGATATGTTGCTTGCGTTGGAGATACCCAACTATATGGGGTATGATAACCCGGACCAGAATACCGGTAAAATGGATACCAGGGGTTGGGAACTGGAAGCAACTTACAATGATCGTGCGGGTGAACTTAATTATTCTCTGAGCTTTAATATATCTGATTACAAGACTGTGATGGGGGATCTTGGCGGCACGGAGTTTATAGGAGCCCAGATAATAAGGGAAGGCAGTGAATATCAGGAGTGGTATGGTTATATTTCGGATGGATTATTCCAAACTCAGGAAGAGGTAGATTCTTCTCCGGTAACAAGTGGATCGGTCAGACCAGGAGATGTTAAATTCATAGATGTCAGCGGTCCCGATGGTTCTCCTGACGGTGTGATTTCAGGCGCATATGACCGAGTTTTGCTTGGAGGATCATTACCACGCTACTTGTATGGTGCAAATTTGCGTCTGGCTTTCAGGGGGTTTGATTTTGGATTGGTTATTCAGGGAGTTGGGAAGCAAAACAATCGGCTGAGCGGCTTAATGGTTGAACCAATAATGGAAAACTGGGGTCATATTCCCAAAATACTTGATGGCAATTATTGGAGTGTTTACAATACTCCCGAACAAAATCTCAATGCCAGGTATCCCAGAATGTCCCGGGTAACCAGGGGAAATAATTATGCTATGTCTGATTTTTGGTTGATTAACGGGGCGTATTTCAGGCTTAAAAATATATCTGTTGGATACTCTCTTCCCCAGAGAGTTGTTCAAAGATTATCCATGAGCAATTTAAGAATTTATGCTTCCGCTACTGATTTATTTACATTCAATCATTATCCAAAAGGCTGGGATCCGGAAGTTTCCGCAACAGGTTATCCTATTACCACCGCGATAATCTTTGGAGTATCCGTAAATTTATAAAACCTATAATTATGAAAATAAAATCAATAATCATATTTTCTCTGGCTCTTTTACTTTCATGGGCCTGTACTGATCTGGATTTGAATCCTTTATCCGAAGGATCAAGTGAAACATGGTATTCCAACCAGACTGAAATAGAGATGTCTGTAAACGATCTCTTCAGGGCAGTTTTCTGGCCCCGGGATAATAATGAGTGGACGGATGATTTTACCCGAAGAGAGTTGCTAACGCCAATTACTGCCGGAACAATAACCGGGGAGTGGGGGACTGTTAACTCTGTATGGTCAAATACCTATAAGTCTATCGTGAGAGCGAACCTGGTTCTTTCTAACATCAGCCGGGTCGAAGGCGAGCTTCCACAGGCAATCATCGATAAATACGCCGGTAATGCTCATTTTGCAAGGGCAGCTAAATATGCCAAACTGATCTCTTTATTCGGAGATGTAGTATATTTTACCGAAGACCTTGATCTGGATGAAGCATTCACCATGTCAAGGACTGGTAAAGAGATTGTTCTTCAGGCTATTTATGATGACTATGATGCTGCTATTGCAAAACTTCCTTTATCTTATGGAAGCTCGGAGAATCATTATGCGACAAAAGGTGCTGCCCTTGCCATGAAAGCACGTATTGCATTGTTTATGAATGACTGGGAAGTTGCACGCGATGCCGCAAAAGCCTGCATTGATTTGGGTGAATATGAGCTACATCCGGACTTCCGCACGTTATTTTTAACTCAGACGAGGAATCCGAACGAGGTATTGTTTTCAATACCCCGCTCCAGGGAGTTAGGCTCAGTCTGGGGTACAAGAAACCACACTTCCCGGCTTGCCGGTGGCTGGGGTGGTGCAGAAGCTCCTTCCTGGGATTTAATGAGTGCATTTCTTTGTACAGACGGACTTCCAATCGATGAGTCTCCTCTTTACAACCCCCGTGAGCCTTTTGAAAACCGGGATCCGCGGCTTGCTGAGACTATTGTGGAATTTAATACACCACATCTGGGATTTATCTATCAGCCACACCCTGATTCCTTACAGGTTCTGAATGTTAATACTGGAATGTACGTTACAAATAACGATACCCGGTCCAATGCTGCCTTTGCCTCGTTTAACGGACTTTTATGGAGAAAAGGTGTTGATGAAGACTGGCTGATAAACCACCAGGCTGATAATGATATTATAATTATGCGATATGCAGATGTATTGCTGATGTATGCAGAAGCTAAAATTGAGTTAGGTGAGATAGATCAGTCAGTGCATGATGCTATAAACAAAGTCCGTGCGCGAGCATACGGGGTTGACTTTACCAGTACTGGTGACTATCCGGCGGTAACGACAACCAATCAGTCCGAACTCCGAACAATTCTCCGCATGGAACGACGTATGGAATTAGCTTATGAGGGCAGAAGATATAAGGATCTGATTAGATGGCGGGTGGCTGAGAAGGCTTTAAATACCGGCATTTATGGTATGCTGGATGTCGCTGACCTGCGCGAGAGGGTTATTGAACCGGGTTTATGGTTTTTCCCTGGTGTGCCCTCAATTGACGAAAACGGAATTCCAGATCTTTCTCCTATGTATGAAGCCGGGCTTGTCAGGAGGCTGGCGCAACGGAGATTTGAAGCTCCGAAGCAATATTTATGGCCACTTCCGACTACAGACATTATGATCAATGAAAATCTAGTGCAAAACCCTGGTTATTAAGCACATGGGTTATTACTAAGGCCCGGACATCAAATTCGGGCCTTAGTAAATTAATGGATCATTATGAGAAGTATACTGATTTATGTTATCCTTTCTTTACTTTTTCAATCTTTTAATCTTTATTCTCAGGGGTCAGAAAGTCCACTTTCAGTCAGTGGTGTTATTCCTTCCCTGACTATGACAGCAGACCATTATCCGCGGACCGAAGCTGGAATTGGGGCTTTATTGCCCTGGGCCGACCGTCTTTGGGTGATAACCTATGTAGCACATATGACTCCTACCGGAAGTGGTACCGGGTTGTATGAAATAGATAACAATCTGGTTATAAAAAAGCACCCTGAAAGTGTTGTAGGCACATATGCAAACCGGATTATACATGGACCCAGCAATCAACTTGCAATAGGCCCTTACCTGATAGATACATTGGGGACTGTGAGATTGATAGAAGAATTTAAGGAACATCGCCTGGCGGCCACAATGAGACATTTAACCGATCCAAATAACAAACTGTATTACCTGGCGATGGAGGGTGAATTTTTTGAGGTGAATGTTCATACCCTGGAAGTAAGAGAACTTTTCCAGCTTATGGATGAGTTGAAGGTGCCTAAGGGCAGCAAGCCGCATTTTAAAAGTGGCTGGACTCATCATGGCAGGGTTGTTGTCGCCAATAATAGTTATTATGAAAAAGACTTCTATGGGGAATGGACGGCAGGGAGGTTGGCAGAATGGGACGGTCATGGAGGTTGGATAATAATTGAAGAGAACCCCTTTACCGAGGTATGGAGCGCACAGGCTTTCGGACATCCAATGATTGCAATAGGCTGGGATAATATATCAGCAATTCTTCGGGCCTATATCAATGGTGAATGGAAAAGATACCGATTACCAAAAGGAAGCAGAGCTTTTGACCAAACCAGTGCCACTGAGTGGATGAGGATACGTGAGGTTGAAACAGAAAGGGCATTAATGGATTGTCATGGTATATTTTATGAAATTGGTTACCATACCTATGCAGATCAATTATGGTCCATAAAACCAATATCCAGGCATCTCCGGGTAATTCCTGATTTCTGCTCGTGGCGCGGAATGCTTGTGCTTGGAGGTAACCAGTCGACTCCAATGGAATTTGGCCGTCTTAATGACAGGAATCCGCTTGCCGGACAACCCCAGGCTGGTCTCTGGTTTGGTATGACCGATGACCTTTGGAAATTCGGTAAACCTACAGGCACTGGTGGTGTCTGGTATGAAACCCGGGTACAGGCCCATGAATACTCAGATCCTTATCTTATGTACGGGTTCGATAAGAAATCAGTCCATCTCTACCATGATGCACAGGAAACTGTCGAGTTTACTATTGAGACTGATTTCATGGGAGACGGCAACTTCAGAATATACAAAACCATCGATGTAAAACCGGGTGAGTATGTCAATTACAATTTTCCGGATGCCTACAGTGCACACTGGATAAGGCTGTCAGTCAATAAAGAATGCGGTGCTACGGCAATAATAATATATAATTAACAAAAAAGGCTTATGGATAAACAGGTTGGTTTCATTACACTATGCTCTGCATTAGCTGTTATCTCATGCCAGTCAGATGAAGGCAAAAAACAGCCCAATTTCATTATTATTTACACAGACGATCAACGTTATGATGCACTGGGTGCAAACGGAAACCCGGTTATCATAACACCTGAGATGGACAAACAGGCAAACCAGGGAATTAATTTCACCAGCGCCAATGTTATTTTTTCACTTTGCAGCCCGAGCCGTGCAGCTCTTCTTACCGGCCGATACGGCAGTGCAAACGGCTGCCTCGAGCTGAACAGTGATATACACCCGGATGAAGTAACCCTGGCCCAGTACCTGCGTAATGACGGCTACCTGACCGGACTCTCAGGCAAATGGCATCTGGGGGCCCAGCGGGATTTAGCCCGCCAGCCCCATGAAGCCGGTTTTGATTTTGCCGTATGGTTCTGGGGAAACGGCACATATTACGGGCGAACCATTTTTGATGAAGGTGAAACAGTCAACCCTGAGATTCATTGTGATCTTTATTGCGCAAGACGTTCAGTTGACTTTTTAAGGGATGCTGCCGCCAGCGGAAAACCTTTTTTTCTTTTTCATAACCCTCAACTTCCCCACATGAATGGCGATCTTATCTGGGATGCCCGTCCTGAAACACTTGCCAGATATACCCAGGAGGAAATTCCGGTGACACCTTCAAGGTTGGACGATCTTTCCGGGAAGCCTCCTTATCTGAAGAATGTGAGGAACCTCATCCAGGCAAGGAACTACGGATATCCGGAATATTCTGCGATACAAAGCCATACTCTGGAATATTATGCTGTCATTACCGAAATGGATGAATTTCTGGGAGAAATATTCCATGCACTTGATGAACTTGGACTTAGAGAAAACACCTATATATTTTTTATGAGTGATAACGGATGGATGCTCGGAGAACACGGTTTCACAAGCAAGGTGTTATCTTACCGTCCTTCAGTGCATGTGCCTTTCTTCATCACGGGCCCTGGCGTATCATATTCGGAAAATGATCAGATTGTGCTGAATATTGATATAGCCCCCACCATAATGGAACTGGCCGGGATCGAAATTCCACCTGATGTGCATGGCAGAAGCCTTGTACCGATATTGGATGGAACCCAGGCAGATTGGCGTGATGCATTCGTTTATGAGGGGCTTGGGAGTTATGGAGGTACGAAGCCGGGTCTGACGGTTTATGACAGGAATTTCCGGTATGTTGTAACTTATGAAGACAGCTCACTGAGTGAGGTGCAGTTCAGGGAATTGTACGATCAAATAAGGGACCCTTACGAGATGGAAAATCTTGCCGGATCAGCCCGACATCAGGATATCATCAGCGAATTTGAAAAATTGATAGAAAACCATATTGATCAGATAATTTCAAGTCATTAGGAAAAAAAGGCCACCAAAATAATTTATGTTTAAGTAAAATGAAGTATCCCGGGCTTATATCCAGGAAGGTCAGGTTTTATTACCGCAGGCTTTTAGGATCAGGATATAAACATGTTAACTAAATCGATATAATTATTATGAAAAAGCAAATCTTTTATCTGTTTCCGGTTCTGATATTACTGTTTCAGCCGGTAATTCTGGAAGCACAGAATTCTGTGCTTATTGAAGCCGAGAGTTTTACAAACAAGGGAGGCTGGGTAGTTGACCAGCAGTTTATGGACTTTATGGGATCGCCATATCTCATGGCACATGGAATGGGTGTTCCTGTCAGTGATGCCATGACGGAGGTTAAATTTCCTGCTACCGGCAAATACAGGGTATTTGTAAGGACTTATAACTGGACCTCTCCCTGGCATCCGGGTGAGGGGCCGGGAAGATTCCTGCTTCTTGTTGACAATGAACCAGTGGGGGTTTCCCTGGGCACAAAGGGATCTGAATGGATATGGCAGGAGGCAGGAACTGTTGATATCCGGGACAGGTCTGCCATCGTTTCACTGCATGATTTGACCGGGTTCAACGGCAGGTGTGATGCAATATTCTTTACTATGGATGATGTTGTCCCACCGGATGATCCCGCCGCACTTGAAGCATTCCGCCGAGAACATTCAGCTTTGCCTGAGAAACCGTCTGATGCTGGCAGTTTTGATCTTGTGGTTATAGGTGGCGGTATAGCCGGGACCAGCGCCGCAATATCTGCTGCCCGCCTGGGTGTGAAGGTTGCCCTGATACAGGACCGGCCCGTACTGGGAGGCAATAACAGCTCTGAGGTACGAGTCCATCTGGGAGGCCGGATAAATGTTGAGCCATTTCCTGCTCTGGGAAATGTTGTCAGGGAGATAGGCCCCTCGCTTGGCGGTAATGCCAGACCAGCAGGTCATTATGAGGACCATAAGATACTGGGTGTTGTACTTGCCGAAGAAAATATTTCTCTTTTTCTGAACTACCGGGCTTTTGATGTCAGGAAAGAGGGTTCTCGTATTACCAGCATCATTGCCAGAAACACAGAGACCGGAAATGAGCTATCCTTTTCAGCACCATTGTTTGCCGACTGTACCGGTGACGGTACGATAGGTTATCTTGCCGGGGCCGATTATGCCATGGGGCGTGAGGGAAGGGATGAATTTGGTGAGGAGACTGCTCCTGAAGAGGGTGACAAGATGACTATGGGATCGTCTGTGCAGTGGTATTCTGTAGAGGACTCCTCTCCATCGTCATTTCCTGAGTTCAGGTATGGAATTGATTTTAATGAGCTGAATGCTCAGAAGGTGAATATGGGGGAATGGACATGGGAGACAGGAATGAATCTGAACCAGGTATATGATTTTGAGCGCATACGTGATTACGGAATGCTGGTTATCTATTCCAACTGGTCATACCTGAAAAACCTCAGTTCTGTTCAGGAAGACTACGAGAACCGCAGACTTGAATGGGTCGCTTATGTTGCTGGCAAGCGGGAGTCACGGCGCCTTCTTGGTGACCATATCCTTACAGAGAGTGATATCAGGGATCATGTTTTATATCCTGATGCATCAGCTCCCACAACATGGAGCATAGATCTTCACTACCCGGATCCCCAGAACACAAAACACTTCCCGGGACAGGAATTCAAATCAATCGCGGTATTTATACCCATCCATATCTACCCGATACCCTACAGGTGCTTTTACTCCCGTAACATCGACAATCTTTTTATGGCCGGCAGGAACATAAGTGTTACCCACGTTGCGCTGGGCACTATCCGGGTGATGCGTACAACCGGCATGATGGGAGAGGTTGTTGGTATGGCTGCCTCCCTTTGCAGAAAACACGATACCAGTCCCCGTGGGGTCTACGAGAAATACCTGGAGGAACTTATTGCATTGATGGAGGTTGGAGTTGGAAGGTATGAGATAGAGGATCAACAAAACTATAATCTTGGGGGTACCCTGGGAACATGGGAGGAATAGGTTGATTTTATCTGCGACAGGCAGATGACCTGACAAACCGGGCGTAATTTATTTTTGATATGGACCTGCAGACATGTTCGCCTGCTGTATCATCATGGCTAATAATTAAGTGCAATAGATAAATGATAACTCTCCTTGTCAGCTGTATAATTCTTTTATCTGGATATTTCCTTTATTCACGGTATGTTGAAAAGGTTTTCGGTGCTGATGCCAATCGCTCCACACCTGCAACAACAATGGCTGACGGAGTTGATTATATGCCATTGCCATGGTGGAGGGTTTTCCTGATCCAGTTTTTGAATATTGCCGGGCTGGGGCCCATATTCGGTGCAGTTGCAGGTGCCATGTGGGGCCCGGTTGCCTATATATGGATAGTGCTGGGGGCTGTTTTTGCTGGAGGAGTGCATGATTATTTCTCGGGGATGTTGTCTGTCAAGCACAAAGGGTTAAGCATAACAGAAATAGTAGGTATTTACATGGGAAGGCCTGTAAAGCAATTCATGCGGGGCTTCACGGTATTTCTCATGGTTATAGTCGGGGCCGTCTTTATCATGGGGCCAGCCAGGATACTGGCCGGGTTTACTCCTGACTTCAATTCCATGACCTTTTGGGTCTGGCTGATCTTTATCTACTATATTGTAGCGACCATGCTTCCTATTAACAAGATTATTGGCCGTATATACCCTGTTTTCGGATTTGCCCTGTTTTTTATGGCCATTGGACTGATTACCGCCTTGCTGGTGAAGGGATATCATATGCCTGAACTGACCTTTGATACGCTGCGAAATTTTCATTCAGAAGGAAGCAGGTTCCCGATATTCCCCATGCTGTTTATAACTATTGCCTGCGGTGCCATATCAGGTTTCCATGCTACCCAGTCGCCGCTCATGGCACGTTGCCTGAAGAATGAAGAACAGGGGCGGAAGGTTTTCTACGGTGCAATGATTACCGAAGGTGTTGTTGCCCTCATATGGGCCACAATAAGCATGAGTATTTTTGGCGGAGTGCATGAACTCAACAGTGTTATGAATGAACACCAGGGGAATGCTGCATGGGTGGTGAATGAGATATCAAATTCACTTCTGGGCAGGTTAGGGGCTGTCCTTGCGTTGCTGGGCGTGGTTGCCGCACCGATAACCTCCGGTGATACTGCATTCAGGAGTGCGCGTTTGATAGTTGCGGATTTTTTAAAACTAAAGCAAAAACCTGTTATCAACCGCCTTATCATAAGTATTCCTCTGTTTGGGATAGGTTTTTTACTTACCCAAATTGACTTCAGCGTGGTATGGAGGTATTTTGCATGGTCCAACCAGACACTTGCAACAATAGTTTTATGGACAATTACGGTTTACCTGGTAATCAACAGGAAGAATTTCTGGATAACATTGCTGCCGGCTGTTTTCATGACCTCAGTTATATCAGTATACATTCTCCTGGCCCCTGAGGGATTGAACCTTCCCGGGGAGGTATCATATCCGGCAGGCCTCTTTGTTACAGTAGTGTCAGTAATAGTGTTTGTTTTCTTTTACAACAGATCAAGAAAGTAGACATGCACAGCAGTTATCAGTTTTGTGCAACCAGAAAATACTAATCTAATTTTTAAATTAATTTACCGGTATAATGAAAAAAAACAAGAATAAAGTTAAGCAGGCCATCTCCAGGCGAGATTTTTTTAAAAACACCTCATTGGTTGTGGGCGGGAGCATTATTTACAACACTTTCCCCTCATTTGGCCAAAATGAGAATGCAGAACTCACTCCTGACCTCTCCGGAATCAGGATAAGCGGAAGATATCCCCACCTTACCATGTTCAACCATGGGAGCGAATGCGGAATAGGTGCTGTTGTCCCATGGGCGGACCGGTTGTGGACAATTACCTACAGTCCACATGACCCCATGGGGAATGACCATGATGGTCTGTATGAGATAACCCCCGACCTGCAGATCATCAAGCGTGCGGAATCTATCGGTGGGACCCCGGCCGCACGCATGATACACAGGGAGTCCGGGCAGTTGTTTATTGGTCCTTATGCTATTGACAGGAACCGCAATGTAAGGCCAATACCATATGAAAGTATGCCGGGGCGGCATACTGCCATTGCAAGACATTTAACACACCCCGGATCAAAGATCTACTATCTCACCATGGAAGAAGGTATGTATGAGGTTGATGTCAATACCCTGGAGGTTACGACATTGTATTGGGATTCAAATATGACTCCCGGTGGAAATGACGGTGGACCAAGACTTCCGGGTTATCATGGTAAAGGCGGCTATTCAAGCCAGGGCCTGGTGGTTATGTCCAATAACGGGAGGATAGGTACCGGGGGAGTTGGTGGGTCAGGCTTGATTGACTTCCGGCTTCCGGGTGGGTGCCTGGCCTCCTGGAATGGTGAGTGGGGAGGGAAATTATCCCCGAAAGGGTGGCAAATCCTCAATGACAATCAGTTTACAGAGGTCACGGGACCGGGAGGTATAAGTGGCAATGAGAATGAAGATGACCCTCTGTGGAGTGTTGGCTGGGATCACAGGTCATTGATGATAAAATTGCTGGATAACAAAGAATGGCATACTTTCCGTTTGCCGAAAGCCGACTACAGCTATGAAGGATTGCACGGCTGGCATGTGGAGTGGCCCCGGATCAGGCAGGTAGGGCCGAATGGTGAGTATCTGATGAATCATCACGGTATGTGGTTTGATTTCCCGGGAGAATTTTCAAAAGCATATCATCCAGCTCCGCGTCCCATTGCAAGTCATTTGAAAATTTTCGGTGATTTTGCCAGGTGGCAGGATCAGGTCGTTTTTGGATGTAATGATAATGCAAGAAGCCGATTTGGTGCAGGAAGGGCACTAACCGATCAGTCCCATTCAAACCTGTGGTTCACCCGCTGGGACCGGCTCAAAGATTATGGACGCCCCTATGGCTGGGGAGGACCATGGGTACATGATGACGTTCATAAAGGGCAGCCATCCGATCCATTTGCTTTTCCCGGTTATTCAAACAGGCAGTTGCATCTGAGCAATATCAACAGCTATGCTATTGGGTTCACAGTTGAGATTGACAGGGCAGGAAGAGGGGACTGGGAAGTTCTTGAAGAATTATCTGTTCCTGCTCACGGGTATCTCCATCATGAGTTTTCGGATGATATCAGGGCTGAATGGATACGCCTTACTCCTGATGCAAATGGGAAATATGTGACTGCATATTTTCATTTCGGCAAAGGAGGCGGGGTGCATCATGACCCGGCTATGTTTAAATCTCTTGCTCCGGCCGGTCCCAATACATCAAGGAGTGTCGGCGTATTGTATACTGCCGGACAGGACAGGGGGATTCTGCAGTTTGCAGCGTGGAACGTAGATAATAACGGCAGGGCCACTGAGGCCGGATATTATGAGATGGACCAGGATATGAAACTGAAAAGGGTAGATAATCCTGCATTGCATAGTGAAGTCAAACAAAAGGCTGAGATAGAGACAGAAGAGTTTCGTGTGGACGAGGCCTCGGTAATTGTGGTTGATCATTGGGGGAACCGTTTCCGTCTTCCAAAGGGAGACCCTTCTTTTGACAATCCAACGGAATTCGGGATCCCCAGGCTGAGGAGGGAACTTGCAACCGAACGCGACATTTTTAATGTGCATGGTACCATATACTGCCTTCCCCGTGCCAACTCAGGAGATTTTGCAAATATGAAGCCGGTTGCCACTCATAACAAACGGTTTACGGATTTCTGTCCCTGGCGGGGACTGGTGGCTATAGCCGGCTGCAGTAGTGAACTGCAGGAAGATAGTGACCATTTCCGGATAAGTGATGATGGCAGGGCAGGGTTGTGGCTTGGCGACTACGATGATCTGTGGAAGCTTGGGAAGCCGGCCGGGAAAGGCGGGCCATGGAAAGACACTGATATTATGGCACATATACCATCTGATCCGTATATTATGACCGGTTATGACAAAAAGATGGTTGAGATATCGCACAATTCCGGCAGTACTGTCAGCTTCACCTTTGAAATATGTGTAATAATGAACCTGATCGCGGTAAGTGATGAATTTGGTATCTGGAACCGGTATAAGACAATTACTGTTCAGCCGGGTGAGAAGAGGAAATTTCATTTTCCCGAAGGATTCAGCGCCCACTGGGTAAGATTGGTTGCTGATAAGGATTGTAATGCATCGGCTATTTTTACTTATTCCTGATCATGAAAACCAATCTATCGCTATACTTAAGGTTGTCAATAATGATGTTCTTCCAGTACATGCTTTTTGCTGTCTGGTGGGTGCCTCTTGCAGCCTATCTTGCTGGCATGGGCTTGTCCAGGACTCTTTCATCGTTGATACTCAGCTCTATGGCCATAGGGTGTATGGCATCACCCCTTGTTGGTATGATAGCTGACAGGTATTTTCAGGGACAAAAAGTGCTTGCTACAACCAATTTTATTGTTGCAATCTTGCTTGTATTTGCCGGATTAACACGAAATCCTGTATTATTGTTTGTTTTTCTCTTATTGGCAATGCTGTTTTATATGCCTTCATGGGGACTAACAAGTTCAATCACCATGAAGCATGTTGATTCTGACTTATTCCCACGGATTCGTGTTTTTGGTGCTATAGGATGGGTATTTGCAAGCATATTCAGCATTATCACTGTGCGGTTTATGAATCTTGATTTTGACGGAACTCACCTTCCTTTTTATTATGCCGGAGGTGTAGGGATAATTGCTGCATTGTTTAATCTTGGGTTGCCTGATACTCCACCACCGGCTAAAGGGCAAAAAGCATCATTCATTGATATTATGGGCTTTAGGAGTGTAAAACTGATGAAAGACAGGAATTTTGCAGTTTTTATCTTCTTGTCTTTTTTCGCCATGATTCCATTTTCCATGTACTGGTCTTATTTTTCTGAGTTTCTTGCTGATAGTGGGTTCCAGTATATATCTCTGACCATGAATATGGGGCAGCTGCTGGAGATGTTCATTCTTTTAACAGTCCCTTTTTCAATCAAGAAATTTGGTTTACGCAATACCATGATCATTGGGCTGCTTGCGTTAATAATTCGTTATGCAACGCTGATTTTTGCCTATGGAAGTCTGCAGTTCCCCATGATTCTGATTAGTGTTTTAGTACATGGCATAATTTTCGGGTATTTTTATCTGGGTGGGCAAATATATATAGATCGTAAGGCCCCGGAAGCTCTCAGATCTCAAGGACAGGGCTTTATTTTCTTTGTGACCTTCGGTGTTGGTCTGTTGGTTGGAAATTTCGTAAGTGGTGAGATTATAAGGATTTTTTCATCAGGAACTATTGATGTTACTTATCAATGGGACTATATTATGGGAATAACTGCGATTCTCTCAATCATATGTTGTGTTGCTTTTGTGATATTCTTCAAAAAAGAAGACTACAGTACCATCAAGCTTTGAATTTTCGGTTACCTGTATTATAAAAATTGTGATGAAAAAAATCAAAAGAAGGTCAGCTATCAAATCGATAGGTGCTATTTCATTAGGTATGGCAACCTCTTCATCTCTAAGGGGGGAAGTTTCAAATTTACCCCGGTATAAAGAGGATGACAGATTAA
>PWMI01000098.1 GCA_003558235.1 Candidatus Iainarchaeum sp. | reverse complement strand
GAGTGGCTTGAGGGTTCATACGAGTGGCAGCTGGTCACTCCCGGTGGCGGGCCGCCGAGCAGTGTTCCGGGCGGCGGACCAGGAAGTGGCGGTCCGCCTTCCAATCAGCCGGGCCCCCCGTCTGCCCCGCCCGGGCCGCCTTCAGATCCGCCGGGCGGCCCGGCTTTCAAAGCAGAGATCGAAGGTCCTGACACGGGAAAAACCGTGCAGGTCAAAGGTCTCAACGCCAGCAACAACGTAGGCGACTCGAAGATCCGCGTCCACTTCACACCGGAGGACTCCGATATAACATGCAATTCTGACTGGCATAAGTTTACCGTGATAGAGGTGATGATCGAGGACGCGGACGGCAATGTCTTAAGCGATGAAGAAACAACGATAGTGGGCAAGAAAATCGACTTGACCGGCAAAATAATGCCGGATGGTATCGTGGTGGAACAACATCATTGGACAATCGGCGACAGCGACAAAACGGTCAAGAACTATGAACAGAGTCTGAGTTCAGCAAAAATAACAGCCCTTGCAGACGAACATCTTAATGACGACACAGTAGAATTCTACTGGATTGCCGGGCATGATGAGGTAGACGTTAAATACAAAGCCGTCATTGGGGATATTTCCTGTGAATCTGTATTAAAATATGAGGTGAAACGCCCAACAGCGGAACTAATTTCCAAGATTACAGAACTTAAACCGCCTATTGATATTCGGTTTCCTCTCATGCGATTTGGTTTCCCTTTACTTCCCGCGAATGACATTTATTTTGCGGGTATAACATGGAAGGCTATAGTAATTAGCCCCGAAAATGGTGCGGGGGAGATCGCCTTTACGCAGTTGACGAATTTTGAGTTTACCAAGACCCTGTATGACGGCACTCCAAAAATTCGTAGCAGTTGCGGGAATTGGGTTTTAGACGAAAAGGAAGGGATTCAGTATGCAGGGGCAAAATCTATCGGAAGCGGCGACACAGAAACTCTGAACAGGAACGATTCGCCTGGAATACCGCTTGCAGGCAATATGAAAGTGGGTATGAATCATAGATTTCACGTTTATTTGATGTATAAACCCGCAGGCGAAGACAGCATCTGGGTGACCTTGCGTCGTCTTGATCAGTGGCGCGTGCGAGCGTCGGCCACGAAAGAGAACGATACCTGGAGTATGGATGAAGAACCATCGCCCTTTCCGCCGAATAATGACGACCCACCGGGTAGCTACGATAGTGATGATCTTCCAACATGGGAAAATATATCTGCAGACTACGAATGGGTGCCTGTCGATGAAAAGTAGCCTTTATAAAACAGGAGGTATTTTATGAATACGGGTAATATAGTTCTAACAGGAATGTGTCTGATAATCCTGGTATCTGCACTGACTGCAGGCGAAGCTAATAATGATGAAAAACAAAAAGAAGCTTGGGGGCCGAAGGTGGCAGGTTGCCGGCTATCGGTGACAGTCGATCAAATGTCGTATCATGTCTCCGCCCCCATTAGTTTACAAATAACAATAAAAAACGGGGGTAAAGAAAGAGTGTCTATTACCCGTTCTGACTGGATGTTAGTTTATGATTTTGACTTTCGTCTCCCTAATGGCGACCCCGTACCAATGACTCTTGAAGGCAGACGACAAGAGAGTATTGCTGGGATGACTTCTGTTGCTAAAGCTCTTGAACCTGGGGGGGTAGAAAGCGATACAATACCTATTTTAAACCGCTTATACGACATGTCGTTAACCGGCGAATATACTTTAACCGTCAAACGCCGTTTTTACCCAGCGGGGGCTGAATGCTGGAAGGATGACTGGGAAGAAGTAACGTCCAACACGATCAAAATAGTCATTCGCGAGGAGATGGAGAAAAAAGAGCAAATGGAACCGGAATCAGAAAAGCAATAACTACTGTTATCGGGGGGCGTGATACGGTGATACGGGGGCGGCCCTCGATAAGTGACTGTTTGTCATTGCCATAAGGTCGTTTTGCACCCTCGAAATACCCCTTACACGCAATTTTTGGCACCGAAAATCGGATTTAAGCGTTCGAGCGGCTGCTGTTAGGTTATTAGGTGCCGTTCCCAAGCAACATTAGGAAAGTCAGTCGGTTATGCTTATTTTCATGCCGTTATGTGGTCTTAAAACCCGATTTTGACCCCGAAAACGGGTTTTAAGCGTTTTTGCAGGGATACGGGTCTGAGGGTCGGATCAACATAACCTTTTTGAAAGAACTACTTTAGAATAAAAAGACCCCTCATATATGGCTTAGATGGGGCATTTTGGGGGTGAAATGCCGGTTCTAAGCAGTGTGTCGGTTGGAAACTGACGTATGGTCCAGTTATCTTAGCTTACAAGTATGATTTTGGGGGGAAAAACTCCACTCGTTTGGGATAAAAAGGATGCCCACAGACGTCTGGGGAGGGGCAATGTGCTGTTTGCAGACGGTAGCGTGAAAACTCTTGGAGGCAAGGACTGGCAAAGGTTCCTTGAGAAAATTGAAGCCGCCGAGATTGCTCCTCATATTTTCTCATCAAAAACGCGAGGCCGGGATTAAGGAAAGGATCAAGGTGAGAATCGCAAAATGGTAAAATGTTTCAAAACGCTGAAAGTTATAATAATACTTTTCCCATTTATCCTTGGAACCTTATCATTATTCTGCGGGGGAATATCTGTGAGAAATCATGCCATATCTCGTCGACTCAACTCTGAAATTCGGAGGTCTGTGTCAGAAGCTGATTATTATGAAAATGATGATTTATATCAATGTTACAAGAGAGAACGATATCACGAAATGACCTTGTATAGCAGCGAAAGTATTTCCGATTTGCAAAGGCGCACCCGCGTTTTGGCGATATCTGCTGTAATAGCGGCTTTTATATCCTTACCGAATTTTTGGTATGCAGGACTACCAGAGTACTTAGAAATTTTCCCGGGTGTTAATCTAATAATCGCTTTTATATCTTTGTTCATGCTATGACAAAAATTGCCCTTTTAGCGTGTTTTCTTGTATTGGTCACTGCTTCTTCAGCGCTGGCAAACGGGAAGATGTTTTCGGTTGAAGGCGTGCCGCCCGAGATTCCGTACCAGCGAGCGATTATCCTGTTTGAAGACGGCGAGCAGACGCTTATCCTCCAAAGCAAATACAAAAACGAAGTAACAAATGATGCAGTGAATTCTTTAGGCTGGGTTGTGCCTGTTCCAGCAAAACCAGAAGTAGCAAATATGAGAACACAAAGTGCTGACAATTTATTTGCCATTTTCGACTTGCATACGAGACCGCGTATTACAACACGAAAAATGATTGTGGAACGAGTTCTAATGACAGCGGTAGGTTTTCTCATGTGTATATTGATTTTCGTGCTATTAGCATGTTTGCTTTCCCTTGTTTTGCCGCTTCCATATTTTAGTCAAAACAGACGGCAACTCTTACGGTTCTTGTGTTGGAGTCTGCCGAGTTGTTTGCTAATATTGATGCTTATTCCTGCTTTATTTAGGGCAAGAGCATACGGTGATCGCGGTGGCGTTGAGGTCATAGATGAACACAGCGTGGGCATCTACGACGTGCGCATCGTGCGTTCGGACCGGGCCGATGAGCTTATCGCATGGCTCAGCGATAACGGGTTCAGGTTCGGGGTGGAAGATGAAGCCGCATTCGAGGACTATATCTCAAGAGACTGGTGCTTTGCCGTCGCAAAGGTCAGAACCGAAGAGGAAAGAGACGGACTTGCGGTCGCCTCCGAAGGGCTTCCGGACCCGCTCATCCTGCGCTTCCCGCACAAAAACCCGGTCTATCCCATCATGCTTACCGGCACGGGCGGGCATGAGACGAAGGTGCTGATCTACCTGGCGGCTGAGACAAAGATGACCAGCGGCGGACGCCTCACGCTGCGCTATGCCGACGAACTCGGATCGCACGTATTCCCATATTTCCACATGACCGACCCGCCGGGGTTTATTCCGCATGAAGAACTATCCGTGTCGTACCTCTGCAAGTTCCGTGACACGTTGAGTCCGGAGGAGATGTCGGAGGACATTTACTTTTATCCCGCGCCCGATATGGAACCATACCGCGAACATATAATAAGATGGTAGGCGGAAACCGAGGCAGCTCTTTGACATGCTAATATCTCCTTCCGTTGTTCTCTACGCTCTCTGCGCCTCTGCGAGACTGAGTGTTTTCTGGATGCGAGTCAGAACGCTACCGCACCGACGACGGCGACTGGAAAACGGTGTATTACCTGTACGACGGGCTGGGTTCCGTGCGGCAGATCATCGACGAGCGCGGGCGTGTGGTGGCGGAGTACGACTATTCTCCCTTCGGCAGAGATATCGGCGCCAAAGCTGGGTTTGCGAAGAAGAATGTGTTTACTTATACCGGACGGGAATATGACAGGGACAGCGGGCTGTATTTTTATCGGGCCAGATATATTATGGATTCGAGGGTGGGGCGGTTCACGACGGTGGATCCACTGCTGCGTCTGGATGGAACACACATAGACCTGCATCCATACGGTTATGCCGAGAACAATCCGGTGAGCTATGTCGATCCGCCGGGGCTGTCCCCTTTGATAATTACTGATCCCACATTACCCGGAATAATAACCCCACGCCCTTTAACGCAACAGGAACAAATAGATGTTGCAAGGGCAGTCCATAGGATAGAACAAGACGCTAGTAAGTATGAATTTAGGATTACGATGTTTTTGATGCAGCATCCTCATTGCAGCGAGAGCACAGGTATAAATGTAAATGATATAGCTGGTGATAGATTTGCACATCATTTCATGCTGGAAGATCACTATAGAGCCTGCACGCTGGAGTTCGCTTTACGTATCATAAAGATTGTTATGTTTAACTTGAGAACAGACCTGCAACATACAGAGTTTTATCGTGCGCCGCTTTTGAGTCTCAAATGCGTGCAGCCAATAGATGCTTATACGGGGGAATATACCGGCAATGTTTATTTTTGCCGTTCCGACCTGCGTCTGAGAGAAACATCCTTCGGAGTTCCGGGGCGGCCCTCGATAAGTGACTGATTATCATCGCTATAAGGTCGTTTTGTGCCCTCGATATACCCCTTACACGCATTTTTTGGCACCGAAAATCGTAATCATTAAGCTGGGGCGTGATTACGTGACCGGAGGCTGGTGTGATAATGGCAATATGACCGCTCTGCACCGCTACGCCTTTTATTTACAGGATATTTAACCTCCAGGCCCGAGGGGCCGTCTGATTCGTAGCCCGGGGTGCAGGCGCCGTATCGTTTGGCGCCGGAGCCCCGGGGAGACGAACGAAACCCCAAAAAAAGAAAACGCACAATCACCATCGTTCAAACGCCGCCTCGGGCTTTGTTTTGGGTTTATCCGCTTCCCCCGTGGCTTTCAAAGGACGCCACGGGCTATGAATAAAACGCCCCTGTCGGGGCTGAAACAATGGAAGCTTTAAGCTTAATGGTTACCGAAAAATTGGATTTAAGCGTTTGAATCGCGGTTGGCGTTATTTCTGCATTCACCAATCCGCATACCAGTCAACCGCTGCCTCGCACAAACCTGTCGCCTTCCAGCCGTGTGATCAGCCCCCTTATCTCCAGGCTCATCAGCGTGCTGGATAGTTCGGAGACCGCCAGTTCTGTGGCCTCGGCCAATTCGTCTAGGAGTCTGGGCTGATGCTGTACGGCTTTCATTACCAGTTTTTCCCTCTTGTTAAGCGTCATCTGGCGCGGGTCTTCTACGACTTCCATTTCTTCTTCTACGGCCGATTTTGCCCCTGCGGGTCTTTTAACTGGCGTGGGCAGCGGCCCGAGTTCCCTGGGAACCTGCTGTGGGGTTTCAGTCAGAACCGCTCCATCGCGAATAAGCTGGTGACAGCCTCGGCTTGCCGGCGACTGCACGCTTCCCGGAATGGCGAAGACCGCCTTGCCCTGTTCACCGGCGCAGCGAGCGGTAATAAGGCTGCCGCTCCTTTCACCTGCTTCAACGACCACAACGCCGGCTGAGAGGCCGCTGATGAGTCTGTTTCTCGGCGGGAAGTGGCGCGCCAGCGGCGGCGCGGTCATGGGAAGTTCGCTCAAAAGCGCCCCGCTTTCGGCTATTTCAAGGGCAAGTTCCGGATCGTTCAGTTTATCCAGCCGCGCTATGCCACAGCCGAGCACCGCCAGTGTCCGCCCCCCCCCCTGCAGGGCCGCTCTGTGGCATTCCTCATCTATACCCCTGGCATGGCCGCTGACGATTGTAAACCCCATCTCCGCCAGAACCATCGAGAAACGCCTGGCCTGCACACGGCAGTAATGAGTGCAGTTGCGGGAGCCTACAAGCGCTATCGACAGTCGGTCCTGCGGGAGGTAGCGCCCCCTGATACGCAGCAAAGGCGGGGCGTCAGCGCCCAGATACTTCAAAGGCTCCGGATAATGCTCGCTGCCTATGGGAAGCAGGCCCGCACTGCATCGGTCAAGCAGGTCGAGTTCCTCTTCCACCATCCCCTTATCGGGGCCGGAAGTTATACTTTCGATCAGCGTCTCG
>PWMI01000037.1 GCA_003558235.1 Candidatus Iainarchaeum sp. | reverse complement strand
TTGATGACGAAGAGGCTGATCCATTGGAACTGCATTTTCTTGCCCAACAATATCCTCCTGATGATGAAATTCAGAAATTATTGGATTTTCCCATGGAGGAAATCATTACCCGGTACATTTTCGGGAGGACCGAGCCTCCCCGATGGGTTATCCTGGCCGATTTTACCCAGATTATCCTTCTGGACCGGACCAAGTGGCATGAAAAACGCCTGCTGCGCTTTAATGTCCGTGAAATTTTGGACCGCAGGGAGACATCCACCTTGCAGGCCATGGCAGCACTTTTACACCGGGACTCCATTTGCCCCCCAGACGGCATGCCGCTTTTGGATACTCTGGATGAAAATTCCCACAAGCATGCCTTTGCCGTATCAGAAGACCTTAAATATTCTTTGCGTGAAGCCATTGAGTTGTTGGGAAACGAAGCGGTCTGGTATCTCCGGGAAACACTCCATGAAAAAATCTACGGGCGGGACATGGCCGGTCAGCTTACCCGTGAACTCCTGCGCTATATGTACCGGATGCTGTTCTTGTTTTATATCGAAGCAAGACCGGAACTGAAATATCTTCCGGATAAATCGGAAGAGTTCCGGAAAGGCTACAGCCTGGAATCCCTGCGTGATCTTGAAATGGTGAAGCTGACCACCGAAGAATCCAAAAACGGTTTTTATATCCACGAATCTGTCCAAACCCTGTTCAACCTTTTATACAATGGGTTTCAACCAAAGCAGACAGCGTTATTCGCCAGTCCGGATCACCATACGTTTAACATCTCTCCGCTTCGAAGCCATCTTTTCGATCCGAAACAAACTCCTTTTTTAAACAGGGTCAAGTTCAGAAACTTTGTCCTGCAGCGGGTTATCAACCTGATGTCGCTTTCCAGACCCAAAAAAGGGAGAAATAACCGCCGGGGCCGCATTTCTTATTCACAGTTGGGCATCAACCAGTTGGGGGCGGTCTATGAAGCGTTGCTCTCCTACAAGGGGTTTTTTGCAGAAACCGAATTGTATGAAGTTAAAAAAGCCGGAGAAAATCACAATGTGCTGGATACCGCTTATTTTGTAAAAGCTGAAGACATTGAGCAATACATCGAAGAAGAGCGGGTCTTTAATGATGACGGCACCCTGGTCAAATATGAAAAAGGCACTTTTATATATCGACTGGCAGGCCGGGACCGGGAAAAATCAGCCTCTTATTATACCCCGGAGGTGCTGACCCGGTGCCTGGTCAAGTACGCTTTAAAGGAACTGCTCAAGGACAAGACCGCCGATGAAATTCTCTCACTGACCGTCTGCGAGCCGGCCATGGGAAGTGCGGCGTTTTTGAATGAAGCGGTCAACCAGCTTTCAAAGGCGTATCTTGATTTGAAACAGAAGGAAACCGGACAGACCATTTCCCATGATGACTATCCCAAAGAGCTTCAAAAAGTGAAAATGTATATTGCCGACAACAATGTCTATGGGGTTGATTTAAACCCCGTAGCGGTGGAGCTGGCGGAAGTCTCTTTGTGGCTTAACACCATTTATGAGGGCGGATTTGTTCCCTGGTTCGGCATGCAGCTGGTGTGCGGCAATTCATTGATTGGCGCCAGACGCCAGGTGTTTCATGAAAGCCTGCTTAAAAAAAAGCAAAAAACCGATTCCCTGTGGCTGGATGAAGTTCCAAACCGGGTGATGCCGGGTGAAATGCGGGAACCGGATACGGTCTACCATTTTCTGCTGCCGGATAAAGGGATGGCGGATTACAGGGACAAAGTCATCAGGCAGATGGCGACGGATGAAATCAAGACCATTAACCAATGGCGAAAAGAATTTACCAAGCCATTTTCAAAAAGCGAGATTGATCAGCTCAAACAGTTATCTGATGCTGCGGATAAACTCTGGAAAAAGCATTCAGAGATGCAGCGGCACATAGACGACCGGACCACCGATCCCCTTTATGTTTTTGGCCAAAAAGAGCCTGATAAAAAATCCCAGGTCACCACCACTGAGTTTAAGGACCGGATCTACCATCAGGAAATGTTTTCCAGAAATGTCCGTGATTCCAGCCCATACCGGCGACTGAAACTGGTTATGGATTACTGGTGCGCCCTGTGGTTCTGGCCTATCCAAAAGGCGGATCTGCTGCCCAGCCGGGCGGAGTTTTTATTTGATCTTTCACTTATCCTTGAAGGAAACCTTTACGACTCAAATGTGGATGACAAAGGCCAGCAGCTTTTATTTCCGGATACCAGGCCCAAGCAGATGTCAATTACTATGCTAAATGAACTGGGACATGTGGATGTGGACAGGTTGTGTGTGGAAAATAAACGGCTTGATCTGGTAAAGGAGCTGGCTGACCGATACCGGTACCTCCACTGGGAGCTTGAGTTTGCGGATTTGTTTGATAGTCGGGGCGGGTTTGATCTGGTAGTGGGAAATCCGCCCTGGATCAAGGTTGAATGGAATGAAGGCGGGGTCATGGGCGACGCCGAACCGCTGTTTGTGCTTCGTAAACTCTCCGCTTCCGCCCTGGCTGATAAACGGAATGAAGCTATAAAAAAATATGATCTTTCCGCCGCTTATCTGAGCGCCTTTGAAGAAGCCGAGGCAACCCAGAATTTTCTCAATGGGTTGCAAAATTATCCACTGCTCAAAGGGATGCAGACCAACCTTTACAAATGTTTTCTGCCCCAGGCATGGATGATCGGAAAACAGGATACCGGTGTTTCAGGGTTTTTGCACCCGGAGGGAATTTATGATGATCCCAAAGGCGGCGTTTTCCGGCAGGAGGTTTATCCACGGTTGAGAGGGCATTTTCAATTTCAGAATGCCTTTATTCTTTTTCCTATTGCGCACCGTGCCAAATTTAGCATCAACATTTTCAATAATCTCACAAGGCAGCCATTTTCTTTCAATCATATTGCAAACCTCTTTACTCCATCTACCATTGACAAAAGTTTTAAACACAATGGTATAAGCCCAATAATGGGCATTAAGGACAATAATGATGACTGGAATATAAATGGACACAAAGAACGGATCATCCACTGCAGCGATGCCGAGCTGGTGCTTTTTGCCAAGCTATATGATGCCGAAGGTACACCAAACCTGGCCGCCCGGCTGCCTGCCGTCCATTCTACGCAAATTGTTGAGGTATTAAGGAAATTCGCGGCTCAGCCCCGGCGTCTGGGGGATTTAAAAGGGGAGTATTATTCGACGGAAATGTGGCATGAAACCAATGCTCAAAAAGACCACACCATCAAACGTCAAACCTGTTTTCCTGCTGACGCTTCTCAGTGGATTCTTTCGGGTCCTCATTTTTTCGTGGGCAATCCCTATTACAAAACACCAAGAAGAGAGTGCACCGAAAAAGGACACTACGACATCTTAGACCTCACCACCCTGCCTGATGATTATCTGCCCAGAACCAATTATGTGCCGGATTGTGATCCAGAGGAATATCGGAGGCGGACACCGAAGTTTCGGACGGAGAATGGGGAATTGATCGTGACGGATTGCTACAAGTTAGTTGCGAGAAAAATGTTACCACCTCCAAATGAGAGAACATTAATTGCCAGTATCGCAACTAAAAAAGCTGGTCATATCCATGGTTGCTTCAGCATTACTTTTAAAAAAACAAATATTTTATTACAATTCAGCGGGTTATGTTTTTCCATACTTTTTGATTTTTTTGTAAAAAGTACAGGAAAAACAAATTTTGGAAACGAATTAGCTCGGTTACTCCCAGTTTACTTGAAACCAGAAATTAAATTGTATATTTGCTGTAGGACACTTCTTATTTCATGTCTTACTTCACACTATTCTGATTTGTGGTCTGAAAGCTGGAATAGTTTATTTCAATCATACTTTTGGGCTAAAAAGGATATTAGACTATCAAATGACCAATTTATAAACCTCACCCCCCACTGGCAGCGCAACTGTGCCCTGCGCACCGATTACACGCGCCGTCAGGCTTTGGTGGAGATTGATGTGCTGGCGGCCATGGCCCTGGGTCTTACCTTAGACGAGTTGAAAACCATTTACCGGGTGCAGTTTCCGGTGATGCGCCAATATGAAGCCGACACCTGGTATGATCAAAATGGTCGTATCGCATTCACCTGCTCGAAGGGGCTGACCGGTGTGGGATTTTCCAGGCCGGAATGGAACGATATCAAAGACATGAAATCCGGCACCGTGGAACGTACCATCATCGACGATACCATGCCCGGCGGGCCGATTGAACGCACCATCACCTATGAAGCACCCTTTGACCGGTGCGACCGGGAAAGGGATTACGAAATTGCATGGCGGGAGTTTGAAAAACGATTATGAACCACGAAAGACACGAAATACACAAAATAGGGCTTCTGGTTTGTTTCGTGTATTTCGTGTCTTTCGTGGTTAACAAAGAGGCCATTTATGGATTCAACACGCAGTATTGAAAAGGTTTACCGAAAATTTGACATGGACCGTCAGCCCACTGATTTTGCCTACTGGCAAACCCAGCCGTATGAAAAATGTCTGGCGGCCCTTGAGGAAATACGAAGAGAATATCACGGGGGGACAGATGATTCTGAACAAAGACTTCAAAGAATTTATCGAATCATTAAACGATAACCAACCTTATTGAAAACGTTGAAAAACGATAGGAACTGCCGTGCTATACTTGAACAGGATAAGAGCGTATTATAAAATTTTTAACCCAATAGGTTAATATTTTTCTTGACCTCAAAAGCTTATGGATATATCATTTAAAAATAGACGGCTGGCAAAATCCTTCAATGAAGGTGAACAGCTTGTAAGAATTCACGGGAAAATACGTGCGAAAAAAATACGGATTCGCATGAAAGCGCTGAGAGCTGCTGCAACGTTGAAAGACTTCTGGCCACCTAAAAGCCCTCCAGAGCGTTGCCATGAACTCACGGAGGGAAAACGATCCGGCCAGTTGTCCGTTGATTTGGATCATCCCTATCGATTAATTTTTGTTCCGGACCACGATCCCGTTCCTAAACTTGAGGATGGTGGATTGGATTGGTCCAAGGTAACTGCAATAAAAATACTTGGAGTCGAAGACACTCATGGCTGATACAGCATCCAATGAATATATTCCGGATTATTTAGTTACCCCCGGAGAAATTCTGGAGGAATATCTGGAAGCCTATAGCATGACCCAAACTGAACTGGCTGACAGAACCGGTTTAACGAAGAAAACCATCAATGAAATTATAAAAGGTAAATCGCCGATAACATCGGAAACCGCTTTAAAGCTGGAGCGCTCCTTGGGTCGGCCAGCTCACTTTTGGAATAACCTGGAAAGACAATTTCAGGAAGATCGCTCACGCTTTGCCGAAAAAAAAAGCTTGGAAAATCGATTGGATTGGTTAAAAAGGGTGCCTGTGAGCCAACTTACGAAACTGGGATGGATTCCTAAAAAAAATGAAGCGATCGCTCAACTCACGGAAGTGTTGCGTTTTTTCGGCGTCGCGTCTCCCAAACAGTGGGAAACAGTATGGAGGCAACATCAGGTCGCATACCGACAGACAAAACGCTTTGAGTCTTGCGCTGAGTCTGTGTCCGCTTGGCTTAGAAGGGGAGAAATCGAAGCCAGGCAGATTCGTTGCGAACCTTTTGATAAGAAAGCTTTTTTAAAAGTCCTTGATATGATCAGGGGGCTGACCGTCGAGAAGCCAGAGGGCTTTCAACCACGATTGGTGGACATTTGTGCTTCCGTCGGTGTAGCTGTGGTTTTTGTTCCCGAGCTACCCAAAACGGGTGTACATGGCGCGACAAGATGGATAGGAAACAAAGCCGTGATTCAGCTGAGTCTTCGTTATAAGAGTAACGACCATCTTTGGTTTACCTTTTATCATGAGGCAGGTCACATCGTCAAACATGGTCGCAAAGAGGTTTTTATCGAAGGCAATGGGTTCGATGGCGAGAAAGAGGAGGAAGCCAATGTCTTTGCCCGGGACAGACTGATTCCGCCTGCCGCTTTGCAAGATTTTATCCAATCATGGGATGGACGGTCCTTGGCGCCGATAAAAAACTTTGCCAAAAAAATAAATATAGCTCCAGGTATTGTTGTCGGACGATTACAACATGACGGGTTGTTGCCAAACTCTCACGGCAATAGATTAAAAATATTTTACCAATGGTCGAATCCTGGTTTCGAATGAATTTTAATTGAAATAAACGGGAATTTTTAGGTGAAGAAGCTGTTTAACCGCTTTATCCAAAAGCTAACAGCTAAAAGCTAAAAGCTAACAGCTAACCGCCAACGAAAGGCCGACAGCATCATGATCCCCTCTGTTTTGGCGCAACACGTTGAACAAGGCATCAAGGATTTTCTTCGCACCACATTTCCGGTGACCACTCCCTTCTTTTCCAATATTCTTGAAAATTTTCTTACCGAATCCGGCAATGTTTTCAAAGGCCCGTTTCTTGACATACAACTCCCCTTTCATCAGGGTAACGGCGGGACCGATTTTTTCCCTGATCTGCCCATGCAGTTTCCGCCTTACCTGCACCAGGAAAAATCTTTTGACCGGCTGTCCGGTCCAAACCC
>PWMI01000091.1 GCA_003558235.1 Candidatus Iainarchaeum sp. | reverse complement strand
GTCAAGGAAAGAGTCAGAGAAGGAGACGTAGTATACAGAGAATAGTTGGTAGGGAGTCATCCTCCCTAAACCTCTATCTTCATCAAATCCTTCGCAGCAAAAGAATTTTCAAAAACCTCTCTAGCTTCATCCTCAAGGAGAGACTCATCCCTGTATCTATTTGAGAAGTGAATCAAAACCAACTTCTTAACACCAGCTTCCTTCGCCAACTCAGCCATCTCCCTCGCAGTCCCATGCATGTACTCCCTCGATTTATCCCTGTGCTCTTCACCAAAAGCAGAGTCAGCTATCAGAAGATCAGCACCCTCCGAGGCCTTCCTCAAAGAACTGCAGGCAACGGTATCACCAGAGTAAACAATCTTCTTTCCCCTCCTCATAGGTTCCGCTACCTCTTCAACAGTGATTTCACGGCCAAGGTGGCTCACAACCCCCTTCTCCTTGAGCTCACGGCACTTTGGATTGTTAAGAAGACCAAGTTCCTTCAACTTATCTTTATCTAAGTTCAAACCAGGCTTCTCCTGAAAGATGAATCCATACGAAACGCAGTTGTGCTTAACGGGAAAAGCCCCTATAAAGTAATCTTCCTCCTCGTGAAGCACCCCCTCAAAGATCTCCCTTATCTCTATCTTGAAACCCCTCTCCCGGTAGTCCCAATCGATGAAGAACTTAACGTACTCCTCTATTCCACGTGGGCCGTATATCACAAGATCCTTCTTTCTTCCAAGGAACTGCATGGTCTGAATCAATCCCCCGATTCCAAGCAGGTGATCAGCGTGAAGGTGAGAGATGTAGATATAATCAATCTTAAATGCAGAGGTCTTGGTATGAGCAATCTGCCTCTGAGTACCCTCACCACAGTCCCAAAGAATGAAGTTATCATTGTGCCTAAGATGAACTGCAACCTGGTTCCTCTCCTTCGTCGGAAGGGTCCCACTGGTTCCCAGAAACGTTACCTCAACCACGATTATCAACTCACTGAACTTCACCATCCAAAAGTAGGTAAAGTTATATCCAACAACTAATTTATAACATTCAACACATAAAACACATACGTAAAGAGGACTGGTTTTCAAAATGGCAAGAAAGAAAAAAGAAAAACACGGGAATGTAGAGACCACGAAAGACATCCAAGTACCGGAGAAACTAATAGACCAAGTCATAGGTCAAGATGAAGCCGTCGAAGTGGTCAAGAAAGCATCGAAACAAGGTAGAAACGTCCTATTGATAGGGACACCCGGAACAGGAAAGTCAATGCTCGCTCAAGCCATGACTGAGCTACTTCCAACAGAAAAACTCAAAGACCTACTAGTATACCCCAACTCGGAGGACACGAACGAACCTATAATCAGATCCGTGTCAGCAGGAAAGGGAAAAAAGATAATAGAAAGCCAGAAGCAGATGTTTTCAAACCAAGTCATGGGAAAAGAGATGAAGATGAGCCCAATATTGATAATGGCGCTAGTCTACGCCCTCATGATAGGAGTAGCGATACACTTCAACATATTCACGGACGTCATACTCGCAGCAATGATAATAGTAGGAGGACTATTCCTAGCAATCCTAACCATGAGTTACGCGATAAGCTCAGGGCTACAAGGAATGCAGATGCCTGGAAGAGGAACACAAGCCAAAAAGAAATCCCCCAAGCTCCTGGTGAACAACGCAGACAAAGAAAAAGCACCATTCATGGATGCAACAGGAGCTAGAGCAGGAGCACTGCTCGGGGACGTAAAGCACGATCCATTCCAAAGTGGGGGACTAGGAACACCACCTCACCTAAGAGTAATCCCCGGAATGATCCACAAAGCTAACAAAGGGGTACTATACATAGATGAAGTGGCTTCGCTTTCCCCTAGATCACAGCAAGAACTACTCGTAGCCATGCAGGAAAAAACCTATCCGATAACGGGACAGAGCGAGATGAGCTCAGGTGCAATGGTCAGAACCGAGAAGGTACCATGCGACTTCTTACTAGTGGCGAGTGGAAACCTCGAAGACCTACAGAAGATGCACCCAGCCCTAAGGTCCAGGGTAAGAGGGTACGGATACGAAGTCAACATAAACAAGTACATGGACGACACACCCGAAAACAGAGACAAACTAAGGAGATTCGTCGCACAGGAAGTTGAGAAAGACAATAAGATACCACACTTCACCAAAGAAGCCCTAGAACTAATAATATTCGAAGCAAGAAGAAGAGCAAGCAGAAAAAACAAGTTAACACTCAAACTGAGGGACCTAGGAGGACTCGTCAGAGCAGCGGGAGACATAGCCGCAGAAGAAAAATCAAAGTACGTTGAACCACAACACGTGGAAGAAGCACAGAAGATATCCAAGTCACTGGAAAAACAGATATCCGGAAAAGAGATAGAAAGAAAGAAGGAGTACAGAATATTCCGAACAAGTGGATCCGAGGTAGGAAAAGTAAACGGCCTAGCAGTATTCTCAGGAGGACCGGAACAAGAAGTATTCGGAGGCATAATGCTACCGATAGAAGCGAAGATAGCCCCAGCACACAGCCTATCAAGAGGAGAGATAATAGCAACAGGCAAACTGGGTAAAATAGCAAAAGAAGCAGTACAGAACGTTTCAGCGATAATAAAGAAGTACAAAGGAACAGACATAAGCAACTACGACATACACGTACAGTTCATGCAGACCTATGAAGGAGTAGAAGGAGACTCAGCATCGATAAGCGTAGCAACATCAGTTATAAGTGCACTCGAAGGGGTGCCAGTCAAACAAGGAATAGCGATGACAGGATCACTATCCGTGAAAGGAGAAGTCCTTCCAGTAGGCGCAGTGAGCGACAAAATAGATGCAGCAATCGACTCAGGGATAAAGAAAGTCCTCATACCATATCCTAACAAAGACGACGTCGTACTGAAAGAAGAAAGGAGAAAAAAGATCGAGATAGTCCCAGTAAAGTACTTCTCAGACGTCCTCGAGAACGCATTAGTGGGAAAAAGCAAGAAAAAACAGAAACTCATAAGAGAAATAAAGAAGATAATAAAAGAATAAAGATCAAACTAAAAAGGAGATACGGAGATATACTCCCTAGCAACTACTACTGTTCCAATCGGCCTGTTTACCCTTCTACCCTCCCTTTCATCATATATGCTAACTTCTCCATCCTCTTCGTTTAACGAGACAACTGCACCAATCTTCCTCCCCTTAGTATCAAAAACTTCTTTCCCAGGAGTAATCTTAGGGTACACATAGTTAACTATGAACACTCTTCTAACGAGGGCCAGAGTAACCAATGTCGCTAGGAATATGAACAAGGTGTAAGAGAAGAATTGATTAAGATCGATGGAACCCAAGATGGTGTTGGTACCCCAAAATATAACTAACCAGATGGAGATGAAGGAGATCAAAGTCAACAAGTGCTTCCTCATCTTCAAAACATTTTTACTAGCGTGCCTATCACCGATCCTTCCAACGAAGAAAAGTACTCCTGAGATAACGAAGAGGCTGGTGAATCCGCTGAGAAAACCAGCCACCTGAGTAATCAGTAAGGCACCCATGTATTCACTCAGCTTCTCCAGTCCACCCCATATGCTCAAGAAAAACGTTAAGATAGCTCCAACATAGAGAGGAAGGGTCGCGCCACTCAAACTGGTGCTCTCACGGAAGGAATGCATCGCCTCGAAGATCTTCTCCTCTATTCCAAATCCCTTCAGAACAAGGTAAACACCTATTCCAAGGAGAACTATCTGCATACCTAATTCCTGGAAGATAGCGACCATGAGAAGAATGATTCCAGGTAAGCCGAAGATGATTCTCGCGAATGTAGGGTCCTTCAAAGCCTCTTTTATCACGTAGTAACTTCTCTCGATCTGTTCGCTCTGTTCAACTATGAGGGTTGTCTTAGAAACAATCTTAGTTCTAGATTGAATGATCGGGATTATCTGGTCATCTTGAGAACCATCCGTAACCAGATAAATTCCTTTAACATCCTCATACTTTCTGAGGACATCATCCAATTGACTCGCTATCTCCTTATCAGCTTCATATCCTCTTTTCTTGTCTCCTGTTATTGTTACTACGTCTACGGCATCAGCATTATCTTCATAGATGCTTACGGCCTTAAATATCGCGTTAGTATCTGAGTCAGAAGCATCAGCCAAACCTAGTTCCTCAGCGGCCTTCAAGTTACTCTCCCTTCCAATCACGGGGCCAGTAACTCCTGCCTTTTCGCCCAGATCATCGTCTCTGTCTACACAGAGAACAAGGATTTTAGCCATAGTAATTTATAAGAGCTAAATGTTTTTATAGGGTGATGCAAACAAGAAGAAATGTAAAATAATTGAAAGGTGCATAGATGGTAAACGACGAAACGAAACAAGCGATATTCTTCATGACACTCATCATAGGCCTAGTCATGATAGTCGGAGTACTAGCACTATTCGACCTCCTCTCCCTATTTGCAGTGCTCGCATTAATACTCATCGTACTAGTAATCATGTACCTTCAGTTCCCCAACTACTTCACGGAAGTAAAGCAGTACGAAAGAGCAGTAGTATTCAGAATGGGTAAGTTCCTAAAAGTAGCGGAACCAGGATGGCTCTTCGTAATACAATTCATCGACTCATTCAAAGTACTGGACATGAGAGAAGTAACCGTGGACCTTACAGAACAACACATAGTCACTGAAGATAACATAGAACTCATATTCAACACAGTGCTCTACATGAAAGTTACTAACCCTAAGAAAGCAGTCATCAACGTAGCAGACTACGAAACAGCAGCAAAAAAGAGAGTACAAGCAAGATTAAGAGGAATAGCAGGAAACATGAAGATGACTGAGATAGTAAGCAATGTAGATGATATAAACGAAGACCTATTCGAATACATGGCGAAAGTAGAAGACAAATGGGGCCTCACATTCACCAACGTAGAAATACAGTCCGTAGAGATACCTGAACGCATACAAAAATCCATACAAGAAAGAAGAGCAGCAACCGAAGACAAACTAGGGCAAATAGAAAGAGCAAAAGGAGCAAAAGGAGAAATAGACCAAGTAAGAGAAGCAGCAGACAAACTTGGCCCAGCAGCACTACAGTACTACTACCTTCAAACCCTAGAAAAGATGAGCAAAGGAAAATCAAGCAAGATAATATTCCCACTTGAATTAAGCAAACTCGCAACAGGACTATCAGACAAATTAACAGGAATAGGATACGAAGAAGCACAAGAAAAGATAGCAGGGAAATACGAAGAACTCAAGAAAGAAGGAAAAGACAAAGAATCAATAATAGAAGAACTAGAAAGAGAACTAAAAGAAGGAGAACTGGAAGAAGAACTGAAAAAAGAAAAGAAACAAAAGAAAGAAGAAGAAAACGATTAATTCTAAACCAATCACAAACCACACTCTATGATCGCACCAACAAAGATAAACACCACTGCTATCCCTAGATATACCAAGGAATCCACCAAAACACACTTTATATCAGAAAAATGAGTTCTCCTATCTCTAATAGCCTCCTGAATCATTCCAGCTGACAAAACACCACCAGCGATAGCCGCGATGAAGTAAGCACCAAACTCAAACACACCATGAGGAAGCAAACGAAGGATAGTCACAGGCAAAGCAACCAAGTAATTAGTAAACACATTACCCGTTTGGACAGAACCAAAAGACTCAGGATACCTAGCTATCTTACCGATGAGCGAACCGATGACTGAAGCATTCCACGAGATAAGAAACACGGCCCCAGCACCAAGAGCGAAGGAAAAAACAAAAGCCAAAGCGAGCACAACGAGGTTATTGAACAAAATATCACTGAAAGAGTAATCACTAAAAGCAAAACCAAAAGCAGCACCCGTACCAGGGCTCCGAGCTATAACACCCTTAGCCTGCAGATCATTAACCTGCTCCCTAAAAACAGCGTCAGCCATCTCAGGAGGCGCCACTACATAGAAAAAACTTGAAGCAACAACCACTGACAGAAAGAAGAAAGTAAATATACTTATAACATCAAGGTGCCTGGTGAAAAGATTCTTAGTGAACAAACCCTGTTTATAATCATTGACCACGCTCTCCCTCTCTTCAATCATGAACAACTGAACAAAGAAAGGAGCAGCAGGGATAGATATGAAGGCAACGAGTAAAAAACCAAGACCGGCAGCATCCGGACCAGGTTGAACTATATTTATCGCGAAAAGAGCACCGACCATAGTGAATATGAATCCAGCTATAAACACCTCGAACCTAAGCAGAGGAGTAGCCCTAATCCTCTTCGGGTTAAACAACGATTCAATCACTACTTTTCACCCCTCTCAAAATAAGTATGGTTGTTCTTCAATAAAAAGTCCCAACAAAAACACAAAAAGCTTATAAACACCAAGTAGTTTACCTAAAACAGTATGTTACTCAAACAAGAAGAAAAAGCACAGGGTGCCTTGGAGTACCTAATAATAGTGGCAGCGGTGCTAGCGATAGCATCGATAGTAGTACTATTCCTAACGGGAGCGTTCGGAGGACAAAGATCTGCAGCATCACTGGCAAGATGCCAACAAGCAGCAAGCAACTGCCGAGCACAATTACTAAT
>PWMI01000046.1 GCA_003558235.1 Candidatus Iainarchaeum sp. | reverse complement strand
TACCCCAACACAAACATAAAATGGAAAACAAACTGCATACCAACAAAAACAGCACCAACAACCAACATACACATACAAAAACACAACACAACCACAATCACAATAGACCTATGCTAAACAATATGAAAGCTTATAAAAACAACCTCCCTACATAAACATGGAAAAACAAAACAGGAGTCCAACAAATGGCAGCCATAACATCCTCACTGGTAATAAGGTACGCGATAATGGGAATGGTCCTAGCAGGAGCATTCTTCACAGTCAAAGCCCAAGAATCAACCATAACACAGAACCTACACTACCGTAGAATACAGGAGATAGCTGAATACACCTCAAACGAACTAACAGAAGGAATAAACAAAGTACAAACACACAACAAGACACTCAGAAAAACCATGCACTACCCCCAGATAGAAGAAGGATACAAAGTAAGACTACACTGCAACGGAGAAAAAGTAACCATCGAAGTAGAACCAAACATCCCAATACCAAACTACCAACTAGAAACAAAGTTAAACTGCAACCAAGTTAACGCTACAGGACAAACATTCCCAGGAAGAAGATGCCTAACCATAACCAAAGAAAGCCCAACACAGATAAAAGCCGTACTGGAGGGAGACTGTGGCACTTAAAGACGTACTGAAAAAAGCAGGAAAAGAACTCAGCCAAAAAGAAGAAAAGCAGATCAAGCAAGACACAGAGAAAATGATCGAAAAAATGCAGCAAAGAGTAAAAGCGAAAAAACAAGAAAAACAACAAAAACCAAACTACGGGCCATTCCAAAGAATAGAAACAGATGAAAAAGGATTCAAAAAAACAGGGGAATACAAAGAAGAAAAAAAACCCCAAGTATGGGAAACAGAAGACGTAGTAGAAAAACTACCAAGATCCGAAAGAGAAGCCACAAAAACCATTCAAGAAGTAGTGGGAGGAGCAGGAACCCTCTACCAGATACCCGAAGAAGCACAGCAAAAAATAACCTCAGAATGGGAACCACCCAACCTTGAAGACGTTGACGAAAGATACCCCCTAATAGAACCCTGGTCCTACGCACAACTAAAGTGGGACCCAGACGAAAAAAGACTACTATACCACGTCCTAGAACCCCCACTAACCAAAGAAGAAAAAAAGAAACTAGAAAAAATAAACGAGATACTAGTAGATGTACTTGACATAAGCCTAATGAAGGTCACCGAAACAAAGAAAGTAAGAAAATACCTAGAAGACAAGTTAGAAAGAATAATAAGGGACTACGAAATAAACCTAACCGAATCACAGTACAGAAAAACACTCTACTACATATACAGAAACTTCCTAGGACTAGAAAAAATAGAGCCACTAATGCAAGACCCAGCAATAGAAGACATAAGCTGCGACGGGCCAAAAATCCCTCTATTCATCTACCACAGGATGTACGGATCAATAAAAACAAACGTAGTATTCGAAGAAGACGAAAAACTAGACAGATTCGTCACTAAACTAGCACAGAGAACAGGAAAACACGTCTCCGTAGCGGAACCACTGCTACACGGAGCACTACCAGACGGATCCAGACTACAAGCAACATACTCAGCAGGAAAAGAAATCGCAACAAAAGGATCCACATTCACAATAAGAAAGTTCACAAAAGACCCACTCACAATAATCGACCAAATGAACTACGGAACAATCCCCGCGATCATAGCAGCATACCTATGGCTAACGATAGAACACAAAAACTCACTACTCATAAGCGGAGGAACCGCAGCAGGAAAAACAGCAGCACTGAACTCACTAGGAATGTTCATACCCCCATCAAAAAAGATCCTGAGCGTAGAAGACACACCAGAACTAAGACTAACGCACGAACACTGGATAAGCAAGATAGCAACCTCACTAGCACAACCTGGAGAAGCAGAAAGAGGAAAAGTAACCATGTTCGACCTCATAAGAGCAGGACTAAGAGAAAGACCAGACTACGTCATAGTAGGAGAAGTAAGAGGAAGAGAAGCATACAACCTATTCCAAGCCATGTCCACGGGCCACCCTGGAATGGCAACCATCCACGCGGACAGCGTACAATCAGTCATAAACAGACTAAAAACACCACCAATAAACCTATCCCCCGGACTACTGCAGCACCTAGACGTAGTAATGGTTATGGGGTTCTCAAGAATAGGAAACATGGACGTCAGAAGAGCAAAAAACGTAGTAGAAGTCATAGACGTAGACATGGACACCGGGAAACCCATAATCAACGAGATATTCACATACAACACAGCGGGAAAGTACTTCGAGTTCTCATCAGATGAAAGCTACTTACTGAACGAAATAAGAAAAGAAAAAGGCATAACATCCGAAAGCGTCTGGAGCGAGATACAGAGAAGAGCAACCCTACTCAAATGGATGCAGGAAAAAGACATAACGAACTACAAAGAAGTAGGTCAAGTCATAGACAACTACTACAGCAACCCAGAGGAAATCATGAAAAAAGTTCGTGAAGAAGAAATAGAGTGAAGAGGATCAAAATGGAAGCAAAACTATTCACCAAGAGATACAGAATAATCTCCTACAAAGTAATGAAAAGACTAAAACTACTGGACCTAAAACCAATTCAAAACAAAACAAAGCAACTCAGACCCAGATTCAGAGAAGCCAAACTATTCGTGACCGCAGAAGAATACATAGCAACCGCCCTCTTCACCGCACTACTAACAACCCCCATAGCATTCACAGTATTCCACCTCTTCATAACACCCATACTCCTAGACATCACCGGGCCACTAGCAGCCATAGTCAACATAATCATAACCTTAATGTACATATCCACCATACTCGTAGCCTTCATAATATATCCAAGCTACAAACTCAACACAAAGCGAGAAAACTTAGAGAAACACCTACCCTACGCAGCAGCACACATGGCAACAATAGCAGGAACCGGAGTACCCCTCTACCAGGTATTCAACATAGTAGGCGACTTCCATGAATACAAAGAAGTAGCAGACGAATGCAGAAGAATAGGAAGAAACATAGACGTCTTCGGGTACGACACAATAACCGCCATATCCGAAGCAGCAAAAGAAACACCCTCCCCCTCCTTCAAAGACCTACTCTGGGGACTAGTATCAATAACCAGGACAGGAGGAGACGTAAGAATATACCTAATGGGAAAATCAAACCAGTTCCTAGAAGAACAAGAAACCATGCAGAGCGAGTTCATAGAAACCCTCGAGATAATGGCAGAAGTATACAGCACAGTCCTGATAGCAGGACCAATACTAGCAGTAGTCATGTTAACAGTAATGGGAACCGTTGGAGGAATCCCCTTCCCACTGAAAGCAGTCTTCGGAATAATGATCTACCTACTAATCCCAACACTATCAATAGCCTTCATGCTAATAATAGAAGGAGCAAAACCCGAGATAGTCACATAGGTGAAGAGAATGGAACCAAGAAAAAAATTAAAACGATGGATAAAGAAAAAAATCAAGAACACGACGAAGGAAGAAAAAATCGTCGTAGGAGTAACCTTGATAGGAATAGTCATGGCCATCCTAACCCTAATGCTCCTACCAGGCCAAGAGATATTCCAGTTCATGTTCATAGGCTCAGTACTAATAGCCGCGTTCCCATTCGCCATGTACCAATACTGGCTATACATGCGAGTGAGCAAGATAGAGAAACACCTGCCCGACTACCTACGAGACGTATCAGAATCAATCAAAGCGGGAGTAACACTACCCAGAGCCATAGAGATGTCAACAAGAGGCATATACGGGCCACTATCCGAAGAAATGGATAAAACCGCTGCACAGATAAGTTGGGGAGTCCCCTTCGAAGAAGCCATGCGCAAGTTTGGGGAAAGAAGCAACAGCCCCCTAGCCAAAAGAGCAGTAACCATCATAATAGAAACATACAACTCAGGAGGAGACATAGCCGAGATCCTGGAAACCGTGGGAAAGGACCTAAAAACACTCAAAAAACTGAGGGAACGAAGAAGGAGCAAACTAAAAACGTACACATACACCACCTACTTCATATTCTTCATATTCCTAGGCATAATGGCGCTACTCACTGTGAGCTTCGTTCCAGCAACACCCGACTTAAACAAAGCAGCACACATGATGGGAGGAACCCCAACAGAGATATCTCCCACTGAATTCAAGAACTTCTTCTTCCACCTAGCGATGATACAAGCATTCTTCGCGGGAATGATAGCAGGCCAAATGGGCACCGGAAAGATAATAGCAGGAGTAAAACACGCTGCAATCCTACTAGCAGTAACCCTCATAACATTCCAATTGATACTAGCTCCACCTGGCTTCACCGAATCAGTAGCCTCGGAGATAGTCAAGATACCTCCAGGCACACAAGGAATAGAGTCAGGTACCCTCATAATAACACTAAGCCAGACCGTTGAAACAAGCGACATCGCCAGAGCGACCAGGGAACTAGCTGAAGAACAGGAAATCAGAGGATACAGTCAACTAAGAGGAGAAAACATAGTGTTCATGGCCAGAGAATGCATACCCTGTCAAGACGGAAGACTAATAGTAGACCCAGACATGATACAGGTGAATCAAAGATCAGAGGTCCAAGTAAGAGTAGTCAGCCAAAGAGACGGGGGATTCCGCGTTGAACTAGGTGGAACACCAATGCAAACAGGCATCGGTGGCTAGGGAGATTCAAAATGATCGATAAAGGCGAAAAAGGAACCGTCAGCTACGACTTCATAGTAGCAATAGTGATGTTCATAACAATCTACGCGACGCTAATGCTGACCGTGACCTACCCACTAACCGACACGAGAGTAAGGAGAGACCAATTTGAAGGTGAAACATTCCTATTAACCGACCTAGTGACCAAGAACCCCGGCTACCCAGCAAACTGGACTCAGATGGATCAAGTTGAACTCTTCGGACTAGCACTACATAAAGAAGGTAACAACCCCCACATACTCGACATGGGTAAACTGGTGGAACTTAACAACACGGACTGCATCACGATAAAGGAAAAAGTACCCCTCGACTCCTACCTATACATCTCGATGGATGTACAGGGAAGAGTATATGAATGTAACGTCGAAGGGCAAGTGGCTCCCGAGAGACACGAAAAAACAAGTTTCTACGTGTGGAACGGTACAGAGTACCTGATGGGCCAGGGAAGAATACACGTGTGGTGAAAAGATGGACAAAGGATTCGTAAGAGTACTGGAAGTGTTCCTAGCGATACAGTTAATGGTCATATTCCTAGGGACCATACAGGCACATAGAAACCCGGGGCACTACGACCCGTACAACATGCCCAGATTAAGACGAAACGCTGAAAGCATAGCTTTCTCAATCTGTAACAACGATGCACACAGGAAGAACATTACTGAAGGAGGCTCCATCCCACCACTTAACCTGGAGGAAACAATCCCAGAAGATCTTGAATACGGATTAAAATTATACTCCGGGGACAGGTTCTCGAACGAGGATTATAGCTCCGGGGAATTCAAGGATGGCCCAGGAGTAGCGACCTCCGGGTGCATCATGGCCGGACATACTCTCAACAACATAACTTCCACGATCACGCTGGATGAATGCTCGGAAGGAGCAGCATGCGTTACTGCCTTGAGTTCATCAAACGAAGTATATCAATACGTTCCAGGTGGAGGTAGTTTGACGGTCGGTTTCCCCGTAACTGATGGTGAAAGAGGCTTCAAAAGCACTTTGACTGTGGAAGCGATTCAAGATGGGGATGGCTCCACCACGATATCTATCTACGATGGAGTTAACCACATAGATGTTGGTACATTAGTCTTCTCCAGTGTGGAGAAGGAGATTAAATCCATAGACATAGGAACATACCTCCCGGATGGAGCTGATGCTTACAACCTAACCCTTGAGCCAAGCGTGGGAACCAGCTACGATCACGTGTTGCTTAATGTGACTAGGGTAGATCCTCATTACAGCCCATATAAATTGGTTGTGGGAGTGTGGAACAGATGAAAAAAGGACAACTATTCATACTCACAGTGGTTCTAGTGAGCTTTGTTTTAGCTGGAATGGTTAACTTGACTTACTACCTGGGTTTGGAGTCAAGGACACAGTACACCAGAATCAGTCCAACTCGCTCGATTCTCCTGAACCTTGAGAAGGAGTTGGTTCTGGTTACAAACATGGCTCCTTACGATGAAGCGTTGCTAGAGGAGTTTATTGGAGTTGCTGAAGATGATGTTGAAACGAGGGGGATGGAGCTCGAGGTTCAGTGGCTTGATTTAAGTGATCCTGTTGAATGTGATGTTCGTTTGGTTAAGGCACTTCTTACTTACGGAGAGATCGAGGGGAGAGAGTTCAACATCACTTTGAGAGATCCTTTCGAGGAAGAGATTAATTCCCTGTTCACGGTTTGTTGGTCCTAGGAACCTACTTTCCTTCCTTTGATTAAACTTTTTCTAAAAGTTTGTTGTAGTGCCTAAATCCTTCTGAAACGAACGATTGTAGTGCCTAAAACAAGGTTTTGATCAAACTTTTGCTAACTATCCTCTTAGAGTAAAAATTTGTATGCAGGGGAAGGGATTCGAACCCTTGAAGACACTAAGTCATGGGATCTTAAGTCCCACGCGTTTGACCG
>PWMI01000090.1 GCA_003558235.1 Candidatus Iainarchaeum sp. | reverse complement strand
GATGGCATTGCCCAAAGTGGTTTACTGGTGCGCCACCTGGTGCTGCCCCATGGTTTGGCTGATAGTGAGCGCATCTTTCAGTTCCTGGCAGAAGAGGTCTCGAAAAACGTCTATCTAAATATCATGGCGCAGTATCGACCCGCCTATAAAGCTTATCAAATCCCCAAACTGAGCCGCCGTCTTAAGCCCAAAGAATACCGGGAAGCGGTCAGGCTGGCAAAACAATTCGGACTGAACCGACTGGACACCTGATTGACAGGAGTAAGTTTGTGATGAAAAACAACACTGATCCAACGCAACAACCGATTGGAATCTTTGATTCTGGTGTGGGTGGACTTTCGGTTCTACGTGCAATCTGCGACCTGCTGCCCGATGAGGCGGTTGTGTACGTGGCTGACCAGGCGCATATCCCCTACGGGCCGCGGCAGCAGTCTCAGATCAGGGATTTTTCTTTTGGTATCACGGATTTCCTGCTGGCACAGGGTGCTAGATTGATCGTTGTCGCCTGTAACACCGCCTCGGCAGCCGCCTTGCATGACCTGCGAGCTCGTTATCCTAATGTACCCTTTGTGGGCATGGAACCGGCACTCAAACCAGCGGCTTCGGTCACAAAAGCAGGACGGGTGGGTGTGTTGGCGACACCCACCACTTTTAGTGGTGATCTGTATCATACACTGGTGGATCGCTTTGGAAAGGGGATTACAATCTTCCAAAACACCTGCCCGGGTTTGGTTGAAGCGATTGAACACGGAGAAGTGGGTAGCCCCGGGACTCGCGCAATCCTGACGGAGGCAATGGTACCGATGTTGGATGGTGGCGTCGATACGATTGTGCTGGGCTGTACCCACTACCCGTTTGTGATCCCACTTATCCAGGAGATTACCGGACCAGAAGTAGTGACGATTGACCCGGCGCCAGCAATTGCCCGGCAAACACAGCGGTTGCTTGAAGAACGTGGCTGGCTTAACTGTGACAAGCAAAAAAATGAGCTTCAATTTTTTACCAGTGGTGATGAAAAAACTCTGGAGGTCCTGCTGCCAAGATTGTTGGGTAAATCAAGTTGCTGTCAAAATGCAATCAAGATTTCAGGCCTGATCTGGCAGGGACATCAACTGGTTGCGACCTGTGCCCGTCAAGGTACTAATCAAGTTTGATGGCCTTGATGATCATTGAATCTGCTGAATCAATAACCGGGAAATGTCCGTAAAGCATTGGTTCCTCAGATCGTTACGCCTGTCTGGGAAAAGCAAAATACCATTTCCTTATTGACCAACATAAACATTTTTTATTTTCTCAAACACCCTATCAATAACGCTTCATCACCCAAAAACTTGATAAGGTAGGTCTCATGACCAGCTTTATTGTGAAAGGTGCTGGGGCACCCTATCGATAATTTGGATAACAGGAATTGTGATCTAACTCAATACTCCGTCAAACCACCTTATTGGGATAATGGTATTTGCCTTTGTGGGTTGGCAGGATATCCGATTGAAATCGAATGCGCTTATCATGTTTAGAAACTGACAGAATACCTGCCAACCCACCTTACTTACCGGGAAAAGCACAAGAGGTGTGTGTTACAGATCGTCCTATGCCCGTCAGGGTATTTGCCTGAGGTTTAGCGAAAAAACAACGGGAAATTGTATTGGTACTGGGGTTGCTCTGGCTGGTCAAATTGAGAATACACCACCAGGGCAAAATCCTGGTTGGCGATCGCGTCATGGCTGGGGATGGCTTTACCGCTGATGTTGGCTGCGGTGACCGTCAGGGTGTAGGTGCCCTCTGGCAGCGGCCCCAGGAAAATCCCTTCGGTATTGTTGATTGAGTCCGGTGCGCCGCCCGGGATCGAAAGGCCATCTTCACCAAAGTTGTTACCATAATAGGTTTGCCCATCGATTTGGATGGATAAGTCGAGGTCATTGACCCAGGCCGGTGTCTCTCCCCCCAAACCATGGCCCGGGGCATCGGTCCAGACCAGCATCACCCTCAGGGATTCAAAGGGTGTGCTGGCAATGATCTCCATCTCCCAGGTCTGGCCGGTTTTGGTGAAAATCTCCTCCTGGTCAAAATAGGTCACTTTGCCGGGGAAATTTAGGATGGCGCTTGCATTCAACCTGCCCCAGCCCTGTTTTGAGTCAAAAGGATGTCCCAGAGGCAAACCGTCAGCATCCAGGTTGTCCGCTAAACTATGGGCAACCGGCAGCAAAGCGGCTTTGACCAGGGCCGGGCTGGGATCCACACCAAATTGATTTCGATACATCTCGAAGAACAACGCTGCCGTTCCGCTCACGTGTGGGGAGGCCATGCTGGCACCGCATCTGAGTGTGTGGCCTGAACCAGGTGTACTGGTCGAATCGACGTAGCATCCTGGTGCGACCAGGTGCGGCAGGTGTCGCCCATCCAGGGCTGGGCCGTGAGCTGTATTGACGGACAGGTTATCGATGTTCAGGTTCTGGCTGCCGTTGGAATTTTGCATCATCGTTGACCCCACACTGATGATATTCTTGGCTTCATCCGGCGTGCCCTGGCTGGAGGTGCCGCCATAACCGTTCATGATCGAAAGCAGGTAGGTCATGGGCTGCTCGCCGGGGGTGTCCGGGTCGGCATCACGCACGCCAATGTCCACCCAGCGGGTGTCGGCGTCGTAGCCTAGGGGTGTCCCAGAGGGCCCCCAGCTGTTATTGGAAATGACAGCCTCATTGTTAAACGATTCGGTCATCAGGGTCAGCATGCCGCCTGATTCGGTGTAGGTGGGCGAGTATAACTGTTCAACCAGGTTAGCGCCGGGCGCCATTCCCAGGCCGCGTAAAAAGCCAAAACCGTCGATAATGCCTGAAGACCCATCCCCCACGATGATGCCGGCCACGTGCGTGCCGTGCCACCGGGCAACATCGTCGCCGCAGGTGGTGCCGATGCAGGGGAGCATGCGATTTACCAGGTCAGGATGGGTTCGATTGACTCCATCATCGACAATTGCAAGGGCGATTCCCTCTCCCGAGAGGCCTAACGCGTTCAGCCAACTGAGATATCCGGTGAAGGCCCGGTTGCTGCTGTCAATATTGCCGGCAACCACCTGGCTGCTCATCTCACCCCGGTTACCGCCGTCGGTGGGCACCGGCTGCACCGTGTAAACCCCGGGTATGGCAGCCACTGCTGGGATGAGATTCCCTGGCAGGATGGCGGTGATCGTGTCAAAAGAGGGGTCCAGGTTGGTGCTGGTGCTAAGAATCTCACCGCCCAGCGAGACGATCACCTGGCGTGTTTCTTCCAAACCAGCCTGTCGAACCACCAGTATGCGCACCTGGACAGGGTCGATTGCCAGGCTGCGGAACTGGGGTTGAACAGCATACACTGGCAGGTAGTCGCCGCTCCAGCGGATGAAGCCCTGCCGGGATTGATCCGCGATGGCATCCCCATCCCCCCACACCATGTAGGTAAAGGGGTGGATGTACTGAACGATTTCCAACCCATTGGCCTGCAGGCTATCCAACCAGGCGGACTTGGTGGGCCCCTTGAATTGCACCAGGTGCAGCCCGGGCCTGCCGGAATCACGCGGGGTCATTATCTCAGGGGGAAAATTTGGAGGGGCATGCAGGGGATCAAATGTCTCCCCGCCCAGGGTCAGGTTGTAGGGACTGGGGGATGCCTGGTAGGGGATGCCGGCCGCATCCAGTCCTGCCAGGTCAGCCGGGGTCAGCACCATCCAGGTGAAGGATCCATAATCGATTACCACTTCACCTGATGAAAGGGTTCGCTGCAAATCACCAATAGTTTCGGCCGGGATATGCACCCCGACCAGCACTGGTTGTCCCGTCACAAGGGAAGATGGCGCAACCAAAGTGAGGATGATCAGGGCCGGGATGATGAATTGGAGCGTCCTGCGCATTGTGACTGCGGTGTGACCTTTAAGCACAATAAATCCTCATATAGATGGTGGTGTTTCGTGTCTAATCATACATGGAGAAACGATGGATGACAACCTTGGGCTAAAGGAGGGATGGTGCGATCAGCTTGACGCACTTGCATATTTCTTCAGTCCCTGGCGGAACAGCCAGGTCGCTAGCAGGAAGGTGCCGATGGTAAAGGCCAGGGTCAGAACCAGCATCCAGGGGGTGAGGGTACCGACCAATGCCTGGGCGGGGATGGTGGTCATCAATCCAACCGGGATGATCCAGGTGAGCATTAGGCGCAGCCAGCCCGGGTAAAGCCCGACCGGGTAGCGCGCCAGTTGGAACAGGTCATTGATTACCCAGGTGAATAAAAAACCGGGGTTCCAGAACACCAGGGCGGAGAAAGCCAGGAGCACGGCGTACAGCAGGGTCACAGCGGCCAGGAGCATCAGGGTGAAGCTGAGCACCATCGCCAGGGAGAGTTGGGTGTCCAGCAAGATCTGAGCGTAGATCAGTACACCCAGCGCCATGGTGAAGTCCACGAACGCGAAGATGCGCCAGTGACGAAAGCTGATCAGGAACTGCTGGTCCAGGGGGCGCAGCAGGGTGAAATCATACGTGCCCGTCCAAATCTCACCATCCATACCCGCTACGGATTCAAGGCTGGGGCCAATAAAAAGCGACCGCAAAGCCCCCAGCAGCAAGTACACGCCCAGGATGGCCAGTGCCCCAGGCATATCCCAGCCACGGATAACCTCGACCTGGTTGAAGATCACCACCAGGCTGAGCACACCGGTGACCAGGTTCAGGAGGGAATGCAGCAGGCGGATCCAAAAATTGACCCGGTAGGCCAGCTCTGCCTGGCTGGAGATTTTAAGAAATGCGCCAATTATTTTGAGATGATGCATCCCTCAGCCTCCAATCGCTTCATAACGCCGGACGCCGCGCGTCCATACCAGGCGGTAGAGGGCAACGGCTGTGATTGTCCAGCCCAGCTGGATGATAAACCCGACCAGTGTTTCCCCCCTGTCGAGCTGGCCAGTCAGCACTTCGACCGGGAACGCAGACATGTACCGGAAGGGCAGAACCAGCGCCAGGATTTGCATGCCCCGGGGTAATAAGGATATTGGTGCCAGGTGACCGCCCAGCAGGAAGATCATCGTATCCTGCAGTGCCAGCAGCGAATCAGCCCGGGTGGCCCAAAAGGCCAGTAGTGCCAGCCAGTAACCCCAGAAGAAGCGCAGCCCCCAGGCCAGTGTGATGGCGGGGACAAACAGCAGTCCCTGCTGCCAGGACAGGTTGATTTGTGGGCGTATGATCAATGCCAGCAAACCGGTGATCGGCACGGAAAAGAGCATGAAGACCACTTTCCCGGCAATTTCCTGGGAGATGGCATGGTAGATGGGCGACATGGGCTGCAGCAGCCAGCGGCTGATCTGCCCCAAGCGGATGTGGTCTCCAACGGTCCAATTGGTGGTGGCATAGGTGAGCTGGTTGACCAGGATCAGGATCAGGTAGTAGCCGGCCAGTTTTTCCTGGGTCAGCCCGGCGATGGTGCCTTCCCCTGCTGCATCTGACCAGATAAACAGGTACACCAGCAGCGGCAGCATCCAGCCGAAGGCCAACAAGAAGAAAAACCCCCGGTGCTGGATCCAGGACTGCCAGGTGTTTTTTATCAGTTCCCAACCACCGCGGTGATTCATAAGGTGCCCTCCTCATATACCTGGTCAATGACGGCTTCAATTGGCGGGTCTTCCACGGCCAGGTCTGCCACCGGCAGGTTTTCGAGCAGCCTGGACGTCACCAGGGCGACATCTTCACGGGGGATGCGCAGGACACGCTGCCCATTTTCTGCTGGGAGTTGTTCAACTGCTGAAAAGGGTGTCAGAAAATCCTCAAAGTTCTCCACTCGGGTACTGAACTGGAGTTTGATCAGCTTGAAGGGCGCTAACTTATTCGCCAGGTCCTGCAGTGCCCCGTCATAGATCAGGCTGCCGTGATGGATCAGCATCACCCGCGGGCAGAGTGCGGTCACATCTGCCATGTAGTGACTGGTCAGGATAACCGTCACGGTGTGTTTCTGGTTGTAGATTTTGAGGAAATTTCGCAGGCGGCGCTGCATGGCCACATCCAGCCCCAGGGTGGGTTCGTCCAGGAAAAGGATGTCGGGCTGGTAGAGCAGCCCTGCCACCAGTTCACATTTCATGCGTTCGCCCAGGGAGAGGTTGCGCACGGGTTTCTTGAGCAGTGCATCCATATCGAGGGTGGCGATCAGCTCATCCAGGGTTTGCTGGTACTGATCTGGCGGCACCTGGTAGATTTGCGAGATTACCCGGAAGCTGTCCAATGGGGGGATATCCCAGTTCAGAGCGCTGCGGTTGCCCATCACCATGCTGATTCGCCGCAGGTAATCCGGCTGACGCTGCCAGGGGGTATAGCCCGCCACGCTGGCTTCACCGCTGGTGGGGTAGAGCAGCCCTGAAAGCATTTTGAGGGTGGTGGTCTTGCCAGCGCCGTTTGGCCCGATCAACCCGATCATCTCGCCGTGATCAATCGAAAAGTTGATGTCTGTAACAGCGGGCACGTCCGTAAACACGGGTTTAAACAGACTGCGGATTGATGCACCCAATCCTGGGGCGCGTTCCGGGACGCGATAGACCTTGGTCAGGCGCTGTACCTGGATGATGGGTTCTGGCATGGCTTTCCTTTCCGGGACGAGATAAAACTATCGTATAAGTTTATCTATTTGCAATGGATTTTTGAGAATTATACAACCAGGT
>PWMI01000048.1 GCA_003558235.1 Candidatus Iainarchaeum sp. | reverse complement strand
CTCCGCCCTACCCCACCGGGCAATCCATCGAGGCTCTGATTCCAAGGGGTCCTTCACCCGAATCTCGTGGCGATCAGACCGACCCCAGACGATTCGGCCCTCCGAGTCGATATCCCAAACCAGCATCGGGGAGAGGAGGAGGTTCGGTTCTCGATTCGCGATCTCAACGGAGAGGAGCACCTCCGACTCTACTCCATCACGAAGGAAAACAAGATCGCCGTCCAATGTCATCTGCCGGTACACCGGGGCACCGCTCGGATGCGCCCGCCACTCCACCGCGAACACCGGGGCCCCTGGGCGAGCGTCATCCATCAGCGACGTGGCTCCCAAGAACACTCCATCGAGTCCGAACTCACTGACTCGCTGGAGCTGGAGGTCAGGCACCACAATGGATGAATCGGTCTTGGTCACACTTACGAGGCCATTGGGCGAGAACTCACCGGGCCCTTCACCGGGCCCACCGAGGACCGTGATCAAGCCAGACCCCCCGTCCAGGAGGAGAACTTCTGCGCCCAGAGCATCCAAAACGGCCACACGCCCTTCGCCCAGCACTTCAAGATCAACCAATTGGCCAAAGTCGCGACGCTCCCCGAGGTCCCAACCTTCGTCTACGTGGAACTCCCGGGAGGGGGGGTCGACAGGTTGAACGAATTCAACGATCCGAACGCCCGCACTGTCCGACACCACCCCTGATAAAGCGGCGTCCGCGCCCGAGTCACACGCGGTGAGGCTTAGGACGAGAAGTAGTCGAGCAACACCCAGATTCTTCATGCAGAACCCTCCGCCCGGGCCCGGGAGTCCATTTGATTGGCACCCCTACAGAGGCCATTTCGCATAACGTATCCGGCGTTGCCGAACTTTTCGGCTGGCGCGACTCGTGCAGCGCACGAGACGTGACGGGCGAAAAGTTAGCATGGAGGGCCCGTCAGGGCCCGTAAGCGGCAACGCCTCAGTTATACGAAGAAGCGCGCACCCGCACCTCGTTCAACTCGCCTTTCCCCGCCTCGCCCGCCCCAACTACCCGGCCGTCATCACGGCATACTCCTCCTCACCCAGACCGTAAAGTTCTGCCACGGCACCATCGATTTGCTTGCGAAGCTCCTTGGACCAACGTTCGGCGACGGCCCGATCCTGAAGGCGCTTCTCCTCGAGCCCCGCCTCCACCTCCATCAACCGCCTCACAAGGTCTGCCACCGGCCTACCCCGCTCCCTGAGGTCAACAGGCGCAGGTATATCGAGAATGGTCGTTTGGTTTAGTTGCGGGAACAACAGCTTGTAGTCTGTGAAGGTACGCCGGATAAACCACTCCACTACTTGACTGTTCAACACACCCACAATCGTAGCCTCGTCGATGCCATCTCTAACATGAAGGTTGTAAAGCGACTGCATTGTTATCCAACCCTCTTCGTCAAGCGCCGCCACGACCGTGTCGCCCGTTTTTACGATCACTATCTTCGGTGCTACATAGATGCTCGGATCCTTCCGGACATCATTCACAAAGCGTGACGGCGATCGAACCCGGAACCGACTGACATCTTCTCCCACCAGTATCGGCCAACGTCCCTCTGGCAATGTGTGCTTCTTACCGACCTCCTCTCCTCGCGACATCGAAATATATGCCTCGCCAAGAGTCGTGCCGGCTCCCTCAAGTTTTGCGATGGTTCTGGCTTCTTCATCGCTGCTATGCACCAAGAATCGGGCCCGACGATCAGTTACAAAGCGATCCCGAGCACAGGTGTGGCTCTCCTCCGTCTGGGTACCCTCCCGCGTGAATACCTGGATCCTCGCCGGGGTCTCCCCTTTCGTGCCGGAAACGACTACAGCCGAGACGTTCGCGTCGAACACCATCCCACAATGGTAGGTGGCCTCCATCCCGCCAGCGAGTAGCATGCGCCGAACGGGTTCGCCTTCGTCTCGTGCTAGGATTGCGTCGGGAACGATCATCCCAAACTTCCCGCCGTTACGGGTCAGATACAGCGCCTTCTCGAGGAACAGCTTATAGGTATCATATTGTCCTTGGGCTGTTTCGTAATTCGTTTCAAGATATTCCTTAACCGCGTCATCGTGGAATTCCCCAAAGACGTAGGGTGGGTTACCCAACACGACGTGGAAGCCACCGTCATTCATGATGTCGAGGAACTCACTACTCCAGTCGAAGGGGTTCACGCGTAACTGATGATCGGGGTCTAGAAGAGTGAACTGCTCATCCGCAAAGAATTCGGATCCCACGAGGGAATTGCCACATCGGATGTTCCGATCGAGATCCGGTAGGGCTCTCTCATGGAACAAAGCAAACTGCCTGTCGAGTGAATCGCTGTCCTCTCCTTCGAGGACCTTGAGAAGAAGAGAGAGCTTCGTCACCTCAACTGCCTGCGGGTCGATGTCCACACCCCAAACATTGTTGAGCAGTATGCGCTTGCGTTCGTCGGTCGTGAGGCGCCACTCCCCGTTCTCTAACGGCAGAAGCATGTCTTGATACCGCTCCCGTTCGCGAAGATACTGTTCGAGATGCCAGTCCAGTAGAAAGTCATACACGCCAAGAAGGAACGAGCCGGATCCACAAGCTGGGTCCAAAACCCGGAGGCGGCTCACACCCCCCTTTGGTCCAGGTCGATACTGTTCCACAAGCTGCCCCAGAGTTTCCCTGACGATAAACTCGACGATGTGCGTGGGCGTGTAGTAAACACCTCCTGCTTTTCGTACCTCTGGCTTTTCCTCAACTGTAACGGTCGGACCATCGATATGTACCGTCTTTCCAAGGAACCGCTCATAGACTTGCCCAAGAATTTCAGGGGGCAACACAGAAAATTCGTACGGACTCTGTGGGTAATACAGGCGTCCGATAATACGGCCTAGTACTCCATCACTCACTGTGATCCTGAAGGACAGTGAGTCATGTTCGCTGGGGCGAGATGTATCCGGAGTGAAGTGGAACAACCCGGAATCGTACCGCTCGTCCGCCCGCTCATACAACTGCAGTATGGCGCCGTACACCGACTCGGAGGACAACGTCTCTCGCAGGCGTCCAAGCTCCTCGATCCCGCGAGCCTCGCAGATTCGAAGAAAGACTATCCGGTCAATCGTACGTTGAACCAACCAGTTCAGGTCGCGCAGAGGCAGGTCAGGATTCCGCTCGTGGATGTCGTGGGCTAGCCACTCCCTCCACGATTCCATCTCTTGCAAGAAAGCGTCGTCGACTTCGACGACTCCGCGCCGAGGGGGCTCGAACTCATCGATGGAGCCGGCGAGGACGGCATCTCTCCCGAACAGGTCGACGATTTCATCCCAACGATCTTCATATTGGCTCCACGGCACCGCGAGAACGCGGCCCTTCGATGGCCGGTCCGTCGGCTCCGGCTTCAGACGGCAGTCGAAAGCGACGAAATGCTCGAAATTGGCCAACGCAGAGAGGCTGAGTTTCGCAGACCAACCGTATCTTCGAAGCTGGAATGCAGAGGGCACGTCATCAAGCAAGTTGACCGACGGTTTCTTCGCTTCCACGAAGAACTTCCGTGAACCGCCAACGCGGATTGAGTAGTCCGGCGCACGAAGGCTTCCCTCGGTCACGAGGCGGTCCTCCTGCACCACCTCGCGAAACGGCTCCGGAATCCGGTGTCGATTAGCCACATCCCAACCCAAACCTTCGAGGAATGGATCCAGGAAGTCCCGTCTGAGCTGGGTCTCGTTGTAGCCCTTCGAACGGTAGGCATTTCTCTGGGACGCATACCGCGCAACCGCATCCCTCACGATGTCTGGACAAGGCATATCAGGTCGATCAAGTCGGAGTGAGAAGATTCGGTCGGAGGCATGGGCCCCGTGAGTTCATGCATCGCATCTATTATGGGGACGGCTCCCGTAGGGCACGGCTCGGGCTCGTCGAGCCTACAATCTCTCGCTTCACATCGATTCCGTCACGCGCGCTTTTTCGTATAACGAATCAGCGGTTTCCGAACTTTCGGCCTGGCGCGGCTCGTGCGCAGCGCGAGGCGTGACGGGACGAAAGTTAGGTCGGAGGGGTGCCGCAAGGCGCCCCGGAGCCGGAAACCGACACAGTTATGCGTAGTTGCGCTCCTCGACTACTCGATAACAGGCGCCCTCCAGCCGCACACACGTCCCCCTCCAGAGGGCCTCCGAATGACGCCCGGCGTTCGATATCGCAGCGACATGGCTCGGCTCACCGCTCGAATATCAGAACATCGTTTGCCTCGACACGCCCAAGCATCCGTCCGCCGCCCGGCAGGAACATGGTGTCCGCGATCGTAGCGGCAAAGGTGCCGTGCCTCGGGTTCGGCATGGGTGGGAGCTCCACCCATTCGTCCGTTTCCGGATTGTAGGCTTCGACCGCGTCAAACAGGAAGTGCGGGTCGTCTGGGTTTCCCTCTCCACCCACGACCACCAGCCACCCGCCGACGACGCCGCCCGCCATCCCCTCCCGTCCAGTTGGAAGGTCTGCTCGGCGCTCCCACGCGTTACGTGTGGGGTCGTACACTTCATGGCAAACCTGAGCCCCTGGCCGGCCCCCAACAACGTGCATCCGTCCATCGATTGCTGCACCGACTGTGTGGTGCCGCCCACATGACATTGGGGTCAGTTCGGTCCAGGTGTCCATGGAGGGATCGTATACGGATAGCTCCTGTCCCCCGGTCGCGTCCCCGACGTCCCACCCTGGATTCCAGCCTTCCTGCACTCCACCGGCGAGGTAGATACGGCCATCGATAACGGCTACCGCCGGGGTGTTCCCGTGTCGCTGCGGAGAGTCGGCCACTTGAACCCAAGCCCGACTCCCCGGGTCGTAGCAGAAGACCTGCGTGGAGCCACCGTCCCCGACGTACATTCGCCCATCAACTGACGCTGCCCATCCGTGATCCACCCTCACCGGCAAGTCAGGAAGTCGGACCCATGTGTCCCTCTCGGGATCATAGGCTTCGTGGAGATGACCCGCAGCGCTAATCCCCCCAACCACGTGAATTCTTCCTTCGAGTGCGGCTGCCGCGTAGGCGATTCGGGGCGTGGGGATTGGTGCTCGTTCCTCCCATCGCACGACGGGGATAGGCGCGCGTTCCGCCGCCTGATTGGATCGCAGCCCGACCTCACTCGCTTTGCCGGATCTCGCCTCACAGGGTTCGCCCGTCACGGGCTCCTCAGACTCGTCGGTGCACGAAGCGAGCATGAACACGGTGAGGCAGCACAGGGAACGAATCACTCGAACCGCCGAAGGGCGCCCTGAGAAGCCGGTACCACCTTCAGCCGGATGCCCTCCCCTGCGCCGCCGTCGCGACCGGATCACAGTTCGCCCCCCCCTATTCGCTCGACTACGTGCACTGCAACGGACTCAACGCCCCGTTCGTCTCGACGAATCCCGACGATGCTATTTGCCTGGATCGCCATTGGCTCCAAGTTGCCGGGAACATCCACCTTAGCAACATGCTCACCCTCGGGCGACAAGACGATCCAGGTTCCGCCTGGGCCTGGACCACCCATCCCCCCGACATCTGGCCCGTGCACGGCAGGCTCAAAGGGCCGGATCCAGAAGAAGCCCAACTCGTCGATGATGAAATCCCAGAAACCGGAAACCGACACGTCTCCAGCCAGCGCACGAAACCGCTCCTCCACCGCAGCGCGGACTTCCTCCGAACCGGCCCGCTGGAGGGCTGCCTCCCGGGCATAGCTGCGTGCGTCCCCTGGGCACTCGGTGAGAGCCCTATCCCATTCGATAATACGGCTGGTGCCTGAGGAGGCATGAATCCCCCGGATCCTGGTGTCCGTGGTCTCAGCCACAAAGATCTCCTCGCCATGGGCCCGCACGATCGCGCGTGGAGACAACGGGTCAGGGCCTGTCCCTCCCGGAAACTCGTAGCGGCGCATCCCGCTGAACTCCAGGAGGTCACCCAAGGACTCCCCCGTCGAAGTGAAATGATGGAGCACGAGTTGGTCACGCCCATTCGGAGCCACTGCCCTCACCCCATAGGCGGCCCGTGTACCATCCTCGAGCACAGGCACAGCGCCGTGTGCAACAGCCTCGCCTTCTAGGCGAACTACCTCTACTTCTCCGTCAGGATGAATTCGCGTCACCTGCCTCTGGCGACTGTCGAACGCCTCGATCACAACTCCATCGACCCAGGCCGCTGCGAGCGTCACGAACTCCCCTGGGCCTTCCCCCTCACCGCCGTGGGTCCGCGTGAGATTACCATCCTCATCGAACACGCGAATCATATTCTCGCCAGCGAGGGGCACCGCAAGGGAGCCGTCCGGGAGCAGCACTGGAGTCACCACCCGGTGAAACGCATGGATCGGATCTGACGAATCATCCCCTACGACCAAATGAGGGGGCTCGGAGATCTCCACGGGTGTTCCGGCCGGTATCGGCCTCTGCTCCTGATCAGCATCGGCCTCTACGCAGCCGGCCATGGCGCACGCCATTACAGTGGCCCCCCACTGGGTCCCCCACCACGATCTCTTCAATGCCCCTCGATGCGATGATCTCATGTGGCTCCACTCGTCGGATGCTCGAAAGCAATTACGCATAACGTTCCTCGCTTGCCGAACCTGAGGCTCGGCGCGGAGGGTGCGCAAGCAGCCTCCGTGACGGGCCTCAGGTTAGGACGAAGGGCGGCACCAGCCGCCCGAAGCCGGCAAGCGTTTCAGTTAGGCGCTGTGGCAAACCACCTGAACTTCTGAATGTGCTCACCTCCCAGACTCCCGTCGAGTCGGCTCATGTCCGCGATTCCTATCACCAATTGTCCCGTCCCTCCAAGGAGTGCATGATACGTCCCAGAGCGATGTTACCTACAAATCCGAATATCATAAGTCCCGGCACCGCCAAAGACCACTGCCAAGCACCCTGGAAGAAACCAGCGACCACAGCTACGAATAGCAGAAGGAAGAATGGGAGATCCCCTCCAAAAAACCACAGTACGAACCCCAACCCCAAAATCCACGACGGCCAGCCGAGGGCTTCCCATAGCCCCCATGAGACTGCGAACAATAG
>PWMI01000082.1 GCA_003558235.1 Candidatus Iainarchaeum sp. | reverse complement strand
AATCTATACAGCTATCACCTACTCTGCAATGCCAGTAGGCCCACTCATTCACGGACATGCATTCGTTTTCATCAGGATTTTTACATTCGTCCCCTAGTCTACATTTTCCTTCTCCACATTCGGGCCCTTCGCGACTTAGGCCTGTCCTTGAAATACTTGAGTAGGTATCCTGTTCAGGATTAACTCCCTCCCTAACTCCACACCTATGAAGATGCTGTGCCTTCTCTCCGTAGCTGTAATGATCTCTAACAGTGTATGCAGGATATCCTTGGGAGGGGTCTATTCCCACCCATGTTGAGCTTGAACCTGTTATTAGTTCGTCTCCTGGTGCACAGTATTGTCCACCTCCAGCGTGTACTGCATCCTTCATTTCACCGTAGAGTGCGGTTGGTTGGTAAGTGTCTCCTAAACCTAAAGCGATTCTTCCGGAGGTTGTCTTTGTTAGGAAAAGGTGTTCTTTCGAGAGGTGTTGACTGGTAGAGATGCATGGGCCAGGCATGTTTCCACCTATGGCTGCTTCGAGTACCTGTGTTTCCTCCTTAGTGTTTTCGGTTAATTGGAGGGCGGTTACTTCAAATTTGTTTGTCCCTGGTAATTTTTCTACTGTCACTAGGTATGTTTCTCCGGGTCTTAAGTATGTGGAAACGATTTCATCTTCTGAGTTTGAGATGTCTTCATTGTATCTAATTACATTTAGCTCTGCGTGAATATCCCTTCCTTGGCTATCTTTAAATGCGTTGAGTGTTCTTGAATCTATGAGGCAGTTTGGATAGTCTCCTGCTTCAACTAATTTGACTATTTTAGTTGTACTGGGTTCACTTAGTCCTTTTTCTACTATGAATTCGTTTAGTGCGTGGGGGGTCATTTCTTTCTGTTGAGTTATTACTTGCTCAACTGGTAGGTTATGTGTAGAATGTACTTTGCTGATGGCTGTTTCGATTACTCCCTCTGATTTATCTGGTAGCATCATGACTACATTGTCATGTGTTTTGTGTGTTTCATAGTGGTCCAGTAGTCCTAAGTAATGTAACGCTACTTGGATGGCTACTACCGTTATAATGAGTTTTGCTGCCACTCCTAGGCTTATTCCTGCCGTAAACTTTGCTAGAATAATAGCAGCGACTATTATAGTTGAGACTATTAGAGAGGTGGGTAGTTTCCAACCTATTCCTCCTTCGTCATAGGTTATTAGCGCGGTGTCTGAGCTGCCTGTTGATAGTTCGACGGGGTTCAATATTTTGTATCCTTCGGCAGTTACTTTTATGTCACACCATCCTTCTTCTCCCTCGATTTCATCTACTGACACCTTGTTTATTCCTCCATCGGATCCTGTTACTCCTGTTCCTGTACCATCTTCTTTACCTTTACAGTATAGTTCTACGTTTGCTCCTTCTATTGGTCTTAAACTGGAGGCATCTATGACTCTGGTATTTCTTAATTCAATTGTAGTGTATGTTGATGAGTGGGAAACGGGCATGTTTATGAACATAACCACCGATATCACCGCTAGGGCTTGTAAACAAATTATTCCTAATCTTTTTTTATTCATAGACCATCATCCTCCGGGTAGTGTAGGTTAAATAGGAACTGACTTAGGAGGTCTCTTGCTTGCTGTGGATTGTCCTGAGGCACCAAAACAATTGTTGGACCTTGGGGTTGATAGAGTATTCCTCCTTCAGGTAGTCTTATTTTACTTGAATCTGTTACTCCTCTTCCAAATATATTCTTATAGTTTGCTATGTAGGGATTGAATCCTGCTTGACCACAGTGCAGTAAGTCCACGTAGTTATTGCATGATACGATTACCCAATCAACTTCTTTTTGTATGTGTTCGCTGGTTATTTCGTGGTAGTCCTCGATCTTCTCGAGTTCCACGGCTCCTGTGTCGAACTGTTGTTCTCCTATTTCCTCTAGTTCTTGGAGAGTGGCGTCTCCTCCTGGGCATATTCCTTTTCCTGTGTGGTAGCAGTAGTACCTTATCTCTTCTGGTGCAAAGGTTAGTGCTCCAGCGTCTACTTTATCGGGGTTTAGTTGTTTTAGTACCATGTTTGAAGATTCTCCGAATGCTTTTTTGAATCTATCGGTTAGATTATATAATCTAGATATATCTGGAGCTATTATGTGTGTCTTTGCTCCGTGACCTTCTCCAAACTCCAGGAAGATTAGTGATTCATCCATTCGGTATCCTCTTTTATCTAGTAATTGACAGTTGACGTGGTTGCTTTCTCCTGCTGGACATATTCCCAGGTGTATGCCATGTAAGTGGCTGTCAAATTCTTCTTCGCTTGTTGTTGTGTCTATATCTTCCGTGTTAACACCCCACATTTTGCTTACCGCTTCTTTAAGGTTTATTTCCATGTCTTTGTACAATTCTCCGTTTTCGTACTCTTCTAATGTTTCATCTAGGTATATTGGTGTGTTTCTTTTTCTTTCGTCTATTCCTTCGTTGGAGTGTGGTAGCCAAAGTGCCATGTTTCTCACGAAGAAAGGTTCTATTGTTATTTCTCGATAGTCAAACGTGATGTAGTAGTATTCTTTTCCTTCTATTGTTCCTTTGGAGAGGGTATAGAGATTTGCTCCTATGTCAGGCATTTTGTTTTCATCGTTGGTTACTATGTAGAAAGGATCTGTTGTTGTTGAATCTATTGAAACACTTCCGGGGTCTCCCATCATTATGCTTGGTCCGTCTCCCACGATTTTCCTTAGGGTACTAACTACATCAGAGGGAGTTATGATTCCTTGGTTAACCATCTTAACATTTGAGGTTTGTTGAGGATTCTCTATGATGTATTCAAGCATTTGTTCCAGGGTGCAGTGGTTGTCCCTGCAGTTGTAAGATGTTGCTTCGTAGCTCTGTATTAAGCTTCTTATGAATCTATTTCCTCCTTGTTGGCTTATTGGAATTGAATGTACCGCGATGTCTATTTCCACATTGTACCTTTTACTTACTCCATTATTTGTTGCGAGTATGTCAAAGGTTATCTTCAGGCTGTCTAAGTTTGCTCCATCACTTAGTACTCCCTCTTCGGGCCCGAATGATATCGTGTTTTGAGAGTAATCTACGTTCACTACTCTTCGCTCTAACTCTGTGCCTCCTACTACGTCCACGTTTTCTATATCCATGTTTTCGGGAGTTAGTCCAGAGGTTTCATGGTACTGTATGGTCATCTTTCCTCGGTTGTCGGAGCTGCATTCAGATGGGGTGATGCTTATTGGAGATAACTCTTCTTCGATGGGTTGTGCTACTATTTCTACTGGGCAGGTTTCTCCGATGTGTGTTATTACTTCCGATCCTAGGGGTATTGGTAGTATTGCTGGCATAATCTCCATTGAAGTTTCTACTTTGGATATGCTTCCTCCTTCTAGGTTTAGGTTGATTGTTCCAGGTTTCAACTTGCAGTTATCGTCAAGGTCTACTATGATTTTGCTACTTGTTCCATCGTGTAATGTGCTCACTCTCCCACTTGACAGAGGTATTTCTCCGCATCCTTCGAGAGATCCTGTTATTTTGCTGTTTGGGTTGTTAACTATTTGCCTTAGTGTTGTCTCTGTCAATGGTTCGGGGGACCCTGTTACTGCTGCTCTGTCCATATTCCTTAATCCTATCTGCAGTAAATTGCTTAAATCATACTTTCCTGAAGGGTCAGGGGATACTCCTACAGTTATTGTGCCTCCTGTTTTGTACGTTACTTTTCCTAACTCTGTTCCAGCTGCTGTTGCTGCTATTGATACTGTTGTAGCGGGGTAAAGAGGATTATTCTTCGTCTGTATTGTTATTCTGTCATTTTTATTTAGGGGGGTATCTGATAGGTCTATCTTGAGGGAGTGATCGGTTAATTCGTACTCTTCTATTTGTTCTTCTTCACCGGTGTACCTCGTTATGTGGATATTGACTTCCTCTTCTACTGTAAATCGCGATGTTTCCTCTTCCGTTACGAGCGTTATTTCCCCAGTGTAGTCGTCACCTAAATTCGTTATTTGGTATCTTATATCGGGTTTTGCCCCTATTTCAACCTCTCCTAAAGTATCTGGGTTTGTCCATCCACTTCCACCTGTTCTTATGGATCTATCGACCCAGAACTGCCCTCTTTCAGAGCCTTTTCCTTCGTTTACTTCGAAGGTCCTTGTTTTCTCTCCTGTTTGTGGGGTGGTGGTTCCTTTGACCCACGATGCTTCATATTGGAAAGTGACTTCGTTTTCTGCTCTTGGTTCAACTATGAATGGAACTGTGAACTCAGGGGTCCTATTGTGTTGGCTGTATTCCCCTGATATGGTTATTACCTGTTCTTTTCCAGGTAAATTTGGATTTGCGTCCCATCCTGCCCAATCAGCTACTTCATTTGCTTCATATATGCTTACTGGTTCTTCTGTGGATAGTTCGAATAGTACTGTGTTCCATCTTTCACCTCTAAACCCATCTAGATCTAGCGTGAAGTGTGCTAGATAGTAAGTGCCTTTGTTTAATGTGTTTACTGTTTCCCCGGAACCATGCCTCGTGACTCTGAGGAAGTTTACATCTCTCCCTACAGGGTGTGTTAGATTGAAGGTTACTTCTTTATCTTCGTCTACTAACACTTGTCTTGTTGGTCTGTATTGGTCTCCATCTATCGTTTTGTCCACATCTATTGTTAGAAGTCTTCCGTGTGGAACTCTTATGCTGGCTAGGCCTGCTTCATCAGTTGTTTCTGGCCCATATATTTGACCTAATGTGTCTTCTGCTTTCACTGTTGCTCCATTTATTCTTTCATTATCTTTAATGACTTCTACATCTACTAAGTGAGTTACGGGTTCCACTAAGATTGGCCGAGTTGCTGTGGACTCTTCTTGTGGTCTTACTGTTATGGTGTTATCGCTGCAGGGGTAGGTTCTACCCATCCATCTTAGTTCGATGCAGTAGTCCCCTTCAGGTATTCCTTCGAAAGTTGCTCTTCCCAGTTCATTTGTTTCTTTTTCAGGGTGTCCCACTAATCCTCCTTCTTGGTACTTTATGTTTGCTTTTGCACCTTTGACTCTTTCTTGTTGAGGGGTGTCTGTTTTGACCGTTATTCGAACGTTCGCTACTTCATTTTCCTCCACTTGATCCATTTGTATTAATTCTGCTTGTCCTCCAAATACACTTAAACTTACTGGGTGGTATCCTTTTTTGAATACTGTGGCGGTGTGTTCCATTGGTTTCAGTTGGGGGTTGACTGCTCCGTTTTGAGTTAATCCTGCGAATATTTCTAGATCATCTTCCATTATTCTTACGTGTGCACCATCAAGGGGCTCGCTATCTTGTCTTCTTATGACTTCTATCTTCGTGTTTTGGTATCTTTGAATTGTGATTGGGATGAGTTGGTGGTCTTCTTTGATTTGGTACACTGTGTCGTTCTTTAGTTCTCCACCTGCGTTTTCTCCAGCCATGATCATTACTTTAAACTCTTTTCCTATGGGTAGACTGAAGTCGACTCTTCCCTTTGTTTCATTTGCTTCTGAAGTTATTCCACTGGCCAATTCAGTGTCTGTTGATTCAGCATCAACTAGTTTTATCTGTTGGCCGCCTACAGAGTCTCCTACCTCATCTTTTAGCCAGATAGTTATTGAACCATGGTTCGTGGTTGGATCTGGTTTGTTCTCTGTTTTTTCTTTCATTTGAACACATTGACTGCCTTCTATTCCTTGTAGTTCTTCTTTTGTGTATGTTGTTTCGGATATATGTGAAACTGTCTTGAATCGGTAGGTGTATTGGCCGTCCAACTCTATTACACAGTTTTCTCCTTCGCATTTTCTTTCTCTAGCTACTCTTCCGTATAGCAACTCTTCATACGTAACTTGACCTACTCCAGCGGGCTCAAAGCATATGCCTGTTTCTCCCGCTGCTAGAGAGAGTTCACAGGATAGTAAAAGATTTTGCTTGGTGGCGAAGCCCTCTTTTGGGGCCTGGTAAACTATGCTTTCTTCTCCGCAGTTTGCTTTGCTTGCTCTTATTTCGTAGGTTTCACCTCTTTCTAATGATACCTCTGCGATTCCATCTGAATCTGTTCTGGTTGAAACGAATAAAATTCCTTCTGAAAGGATTTCTATCTCTGCGTTCCCTAGGAATGTATTGTCATCCGAAACTGTTATCTGAACTTCAACTTCTCCAACGGGGGAGATCCCTATTCCTGTCATGAGGAAGGGCATGGCGAGGTATAGGATGATGATTAGGAGAGCTATGTAAACAGGTAGGCTTGGTATTCCTTTCTTCTCTAGTGGATCTATCATTTTGTATGATGGGATTCCTTTTCCATCGAGCCAGTCTATGGCTCCGAACCATTTGTCTTCGATTTTGTAGTATATGTCTTTTAGCGCTATGTTAATCCCTCGAGTTTAATCTTTGCAGTATATATCTTTTCAGTGTATTTAAATGTTTTCCCGTTATTTTCTTTCAATTTAAGTCTAATTTTGGGGTGAACCTCTTCAAGTGCTATGTTTCTCATCACTCGCAGGTGTAGCTTTCGGGCGAAACAAGGGTTGAGCCTGTTTGGTACTCCAAGTGGATTTTCTCCCAAAGTACTTTTATCCTAAGATTTTCATGTTCTCCTGTTCCCTTGCTGAGCGTGACTTCCTGTGCGGGGGGGATTCCAGGGGTGTTTGCTAGCGCTATATTCACTTTTGTGCATAGTGCGTTGAATTCCCATGTTGGATTCTCTAGTAATTCATCGTAAGCTTTAGCGGTTGCTTCTAGGTACATATCTATATTCTCTTCTCTGTGGACTATTCCTCGTGGGATTATATTTGAAGAGATTATGGCTTCCGTGTCTTCCTCTCTCAGTTTAATCGTAAAAGCATCTTTGTAGGGTTCTAAGCGATGCGTTTGGATTGACGTGGTTAATGTACCTCCGGAGTAAGTTACGTCTACCAGTTTTTCGCCTACTTCAGTGATTATGACGTGTGAGATGCATCTCTCTATATCTTCGGTATCATAGTGGCCACATTCTTGTCCGGGAACAACGCTGTAATCAGTTACTGTTTCTATCCTATCGATGGCTCCCATGTACAACTCTGGAAGTAGATTTCTTTTAAGTGAACTCCAGTCATCCAAAAGGCCCGAGGCCTTTGAAACACATGCATTGCCTTCATCACACACGATTGTTATTTCTCCTCCGATTCCTTTTCCTTTAAGCGTAGCTCTAACTTCGCTTTCCGTGTTCTCCATCAATTTTCCTGTTACTGCTGCACTTATGGACTGAGCACCGATTGACTGGGACGATGCGCTGTAGGATCTGCTGAGGCTCTCGCTCACGAGCATGTTGTTATGCATCATCGTCACGGTTATCAGGATAGAGATGATTATCACGGCCGTCCCTACTAGGGGTGTGAATAGGCTGAATCCCCTGTTACTTCTT
>PWMI01000023.1 GCA_003558235.1 Candidatus Iainarchaeum sp. | reverse complement strand
GGTGTTTTTCCTTTTATCTTGCTCATTATCCCTGTGTTGATTATCTTTAGGTCTTCTCTGTCTTTGGATTCTTGTTTGGCTGTTTTTAGAATGATCTTCATGGGTGTGCCTAGGTCTTGTGATGCTTCTTTTAGGTCCATCTCTTGTCCTTCTTTCATGTTGTTTACTTCTTGTTTTATTCTTTCTTTTTGTTCTTCCATTGCTTTGTCGGTTTCTTCTTTGATTTCTTCTGCTTTTTTGGTGACTTGGTTGTGTTCTTCTTCGTGTTCCTCCATTTTCTGGAGTGACTGCGTGACTCTTTGGGTTAGTTCTTCTATTTTTTTCTCTGATTGGTCTTTTTCTCCGTGGGTCTGTGATTTGTGTATCTTCATTCCTCTTGGTGTGTCGAAGTCTTCTCCGCATATTGAGCATGTCTTTGTTTTCTTGGTTTTTTCGTGTGTTTTTTCTGCTTTTTTCTTGGCTTCTTTCATTTTTTCTTTGGTTTGGTCTTTGACTTTCTTGGTTTTCTTTAGTCCGAGTTTGCTTAGTAGTCCTGTTTTTTCTTTTATTTCTGTTACTTTTTCTTTGTCTGGTTTGGTTTCTTTGGCTTTTTTGATGGATTTTTTTGCTTCCTGTATCTTTTTGTGTGTTTCTTCTATCTTGGTTTGGGGTATGTGTGATTCTTTTAGGTGTTCGTCTATGTCGTCGAGTGTTTTTTCTATTTCGTTGATGTCTTTTGACATTGCTTGGAAGTATTGTTGTGTTTCTTTTCCGCTTATTCTTTCTATTTCGTCGAGTTGTTTGTCTACTGAGTCTAGTTTTTCGTAGAGTCTGTTGACTTGTTTTTCGAGGTCTTGGTTTGGTTTTTCCTTTGTTCTTTTTTGTAGTTGTTTCTCCATGTTTTCTAGTGCTTGTAGTATTTCATCGAGGTTCTGTGTTTTTTCTTTTTCTTCTAGTTTTTTGAGGTCTTCTAGGTGGTGGCTGATGTCTTCGAGTCTTTCTTCGAGGTGTTCTGGTTTGTTTTCTTGTGCTGCTTGTTGTGTTTGATCTATTTTTTGGAGTAGTTGCTCTATTTTTTTCCCTACTTCTTCTTTTTCGACTTGTTTTACGTCCGTCGATACTTCTGCTAGTTGTTGTTGCAGTGATTTTAGGTCTTCGGTTATGGTTTCTAGTTTGTGTGTTGTGGCTTCTTGTGATACTTCTTGGGTTATTTTGCCTATTTTTTCGTCTAGGCTGTCTATTTCTTCTTTGAATGTGTCTATTTTGAGTTTTTCGGGTAGGTTGTGTAGGGATTTGTTGAGTTCGTCTAGTTTTTGCCTGAGTTCTTTTGATGGTTGGCTGTTTGTTCCTTTTTTCTTTAGGTCGGTTAGTTCGTCTATTATTGTTATCTGTGAGCTTGCTATCGTTTCCATGACTTGGTTTACGTTTTCATCTTCGTCTTCGCCTTGTGCTGCTTGCATTAATATGTTTGTGAGTCTGTCTATTTTGTCCGCTACTTCTTTGTTTTGCTCCAGGTTCTTTTTAAGCATTTTCTGGAGGTCTGCTGTTTCTTCTCTTTCTTCTTTGGCTTCTTCTAGTTCCTTTATCTTTTTTCTAAGTTGTTTTTGTTTGTCTGTGAGTTTTTCGTGTTTTTCCGGCATTTTGATACCTCTTTTTTGGTTTTCCTCTTTTCTTGCTTAATCAAATGTTTCTTTTTATTTATTAGTTGCCTTTTTATTGGTCCGTTCCACGATGTACTTTGTCCACATTATCCATAGGAATAGTGCCCATATTACCAGTAGTGTCTTCCAGAGTACTCCGTGCACTACTTCTAGTACGGGTATGCCCCATCTCCATCCTGAGTAGATGGTGGTGGTTACTCTGAAGATGTTCATGAGGTACATCAGTGGCGCTGTTATCAGTATCCCTAGGGTTCTTTCTTTTTTGGTTGCGTGGGGGTATGCTACTATGAGTGCTATGACTGCGAATAGTCCTATCCAACCTACGCACTCTGGGACTATGTCGACGTAGAAGTTTTGTTCTCCTGTTATTGCTATGGTTGCTGGTGATGAGTAGATCAGTGGGTCTTTTTCCAGGTTTCTGATGTACCCGTAGTATTCTTCCTGGTTTTCCTGTGGTATCGTTTCTGCTTTGAACTGCCTGGTTTCAGTGTTTCCCGTGGTGGTGAAGTCTAGTTCGCTGAGTTTTTGTTCCAGTTGCTGGTAGTTGGGTGAGTTGGTGTTTGCTTGTACGAAGTAGGGGTAGTACTCGCTGTTGAGGGTGAGGGTTTGGAGTACTCTGTTGGTCTGCTGCGCTACGTGTCTCCTTGAGTGTATCATCTCTGGGTTCATCGATGTCATCGCGTTCAGTAGGATTGCTGCGAGTGTGAGTATCACCACGAACCTAGCTAGGTCTTTTAGTGCTTGGTCTTCCTGTGCTTTTTTGGCTAGTGCTCTTGCTTTGTTTTTTAGAAGTTCCTTCATGGTGTGTCTCCGGGTTAGCTTGCTTTTTGGTTTTGAGATTTAGTGGGTCTTTAGACTCGGATTTTGTTTTCTTTCTTTATTTCTCTTCTGTTGTAGCTTCTGTCTGATAGTTCGTCCTGGATGTATTCTTGTACTGGTTCTTGGAATGGTTCCTTTATTCTGTATCTCTTGTTTTCTCTTGCTAGTAGCTCTATGTTTGTGAGTAGATCAAGGAATATCTGGCTTCTTTTGCCGACGCAGAAGACCACGTCTTTTTCGAGGGCTCTACCGTGATCCTGTATGTACTGTAGTGCTTGTATGCCTATTTTATCGTTCTTAAGTTCTTTTAGTATGTATCTGAGTGATTGTATTGAGAACTCTTCTCCCACTGGCGCTATTATTCTTGATAGTACTTCGCAGTTGGGGCATCTTCTCCATCCTTCGAAGCACTCTCCTCTTGTGAGTAGTTTTAGTGGTGCTTTGCATTCTGGGCAGTAGAGTGTCTTCATGTTTATCGCTTAAAGAAGGGGGAGTTAATTTATAAAGATTTCGCCCTTTCCTCCTTTTTCGTGTTCTGGAAGTAGTAGTAAATTCCTATTGATGCTAAGAGGAGCGCAGTCAGTGAGATGCCGGTTATGCCTGACGCTGGTGTTATTGGTGTTACTACTACTGCTTTTTCCAGTACTTCAACGTTGTATGTATCGTGGTCATCTTCCGAGGACACGTTTAGTGTGTAAACCCCCGGGTTTACTCCTGTTGTGTCCCATTGTAGAGTTATCTGTTCTGATTCATCTGAATCGAGGGTAATGCTTGAAAGGTCTACCTGTGTTCCATCTGCTTTCAGCGTTATGTTCTGGGTTCCTTGTGAGTCCCCTATGTTGGTCACGTTGATTTCTACACTCAGCATCTCGGTTTCTTCTACGGGGGAGTTGGTTTCCAGTATCTCTACTTGGAAGAATGGCCCTGGTCCCATTACTACTACTTCCTCGGTGTCGTGGTCATTTTCTGAGGATACTCTCGCTTGGTAGTTACCCGCGTTTCCTTCTTCGGTGGTCCAGTTGAGTGTCACTACTTGGGATTCTCCCTCGTTAAGTATTAGGTCCGGGTAGTTACTTTCCTCTGTTCCATTAATCTCTAGTGTTATGTTTTGGGTTCCTTGTAAGTCTCCTATGTTCGTTATGTTTGCAGTGACTTGGAGTGTATCTTGTTCCGCTACTGGGGAGTTGGTTTCCAGTATCTCTACTTGGAAGAATGGCTCGAATGCTCCTAGTGGCGCGAATGTAGAGAACTCTGTTACTTGCCCTGAGTATACGTATTTTTGCTCCGTGTTTACCCCTGACTCCTCTAACTTGTTCCATTCTCCGTTGTATCTCCACATTGCGAGGGTATCTTGTCTTATTTCACCTATTTCTTCTTCTTGGTAGTGTACTCTTAGGTTTATGGAAGATGAAAGGTTTGATGTGTTCGTCAGTTCCAGATAGTGCCCTATGTCCCTGTGGTTCTCTGATGGAAGATCCAATTCAGGATCGGGAGAAGCGGTTCTGAGAGCAATCCTAACTGGTTCAAAAGAAATCTTTGTTTGATTCTGTTGGCTTCCTATAGTAAGGTTTTCAATTGAATTTTGAGTGGAAGTTGACTCTGAGTAGAAGTCCCACTCTGAACTATTGAACACTTTATTGTCAATCAATAGGTTATTTCGTTTGGAAATGTGTACTCCGTTTCCTCCACTATCCAGTATGGTGTTGTTGACCATAGTGTTTTTCCGAGTCTCTAAAACCACTCCGTTTCCACCGCTGTTGATCACAACATTGTCTATGAATTCATTCTCGATATTAGACCAAGAACCGTAAACTTTAATCCCTTCTCTATCAACATCATTCACATAGTTACTTAGGACTTCATTGTTTGGACTAGGGATGTACAATCCAAGAGTTCCTCCGAAGACTGAGTTGTTGAACACATAGTTACTTCCACCTGTAAGGTACATTGAAACGGCGTTCTGATTTATTGTATTGTGGGTGAAGGATGAGCCGCCAGCTGTGTTGAAAGTTACTAATGCTCTATTGTTATTTGAAGCAGTGTTTCTAGTTATGTTAATATTTTGAGATCCTCTTAATGCTCCAATACCATGCCAACGGTTCTCTGAAACCGTGTTGTTCTTTACTAGTATTCTTTCTGAGTAAGCTGTTGTTATTGCTGCTGATGCACTATTTATTTCTTGATTTTGAATTATTACATCTGTGCAGTTAGCTAGTATTACTTGTCCTGCGCCTTCTGGAACTGTTCCTCCAACCTGGTTCTTCCAGTAGTAAACGGGCTTACCATTCACCGTGTTAGAAGTATCTATCTCATGGGTATTCCAGTGAGGTAGGATATCATTTCCCCTAAATCCTATATAAACCCCGCTTCCATCCATCTCATTCTCTCGTATCGTGCTATTTATTGAGCTATAAATCTCGATTGCACTTCTCACGTTATTCGAGAAACTGTTGTTATACACTATATTGTTTTCTGAGTTCATCCATATGAGTAAACCTACATCGCTGTTTGATGAAAAGGTACTTTCTTTTACCTCGTTTTCACTGGAGGAGTATAGGACAGCTCCTCTTTGATTGTTTCCTGAAATCGTGACGTTTTTGATGTTGTTGTTATTCGAAAAACCTAGTGAAAGCCCAATCGTGTTTTGGCTGAGTTCCTGGTTTTCTACAGTCACTCCTGTACTGTTAGCTAGTATTACTTGTCCTGCGCCTTCTGGAACTGTTCCTCCAACCTGATTCTTCCAGTAGTAAACAGGCTTACCATTCACCGTGTTAGAAGTATCTATCTCATGAGTATTCCAGTGTTCTAAAGAACCTCCTGCTATAAATGCTGCATCCGCTTGACTTCTTATTCCCCCTAGGATTACTCCATTTCCAGTCATGGAGTTATTGGTGAGTATCGAACTCTCAGTTTCACGCAGAAAAACTGCGCTTCTGTCATTATTTGAGAAAGAGTTGTCTCTAATAGTATCACCAAATGATGAAAATAAGTATAATCCATGTCCATCGTTACTTGAAAAGTCATTATCCTCAAAAAGATTGTTTGAACCATCTCGAAGAAATATCCCATCTCTATTATTGTTAGAGATCTCATTTCCAATTACCTCTGTCCCAGAAACTCTTGAAAGATACATTCCCCAATCTTGGTTGTGAGTCAATGTGTTACCCGAGATATTCGCACCATCTACTGCATCTAAGTATATGCCGTTGTTGTATCCTTTGATTACTAAATCCTTAATCGATACATTTTCTGTATTCAAGGAATACACTGCATCCCCAGGACTTTCTTCTTCCCCATACTCTGCTTCTAATGTTGAACCATTTGCCCTTAGTTCTACGTCATCTGAGAATATCCTTATGCAGTAGGATTCTTCGTTCTGTGTTCCATTGATATCGTTCACGATTTCATAGATGCCTGTTTCAGTTATATTCATGCACTCCGTTACTTGGTATGGGTCTAGATCTGTTCCGCTTCCCGGTAGCGCTAAACCCATCGTTATTACTGTTAGAATTATTCCAAAGACCAGAATACTTTTTTTCATTTTAAAATCCGCCTTGACTCTCATTACCCCTTGGTTTGAGTTCTAAGTAAACGACTATCTTCTTGTTTATATTACTTACTAAAAAGTAAGTTTAATCAACGACTAAATCTCAGGTTAAATCAAGGACTAACCCTCTCTAAATAGAAGCAAAGAAAAAAGAGTGATTAGATAAATTGTAAGGGTGAAAGAGATGGATTTGTCACTTGGGGTTTATGGCTCGTGGAAAGAGAAACAGATTGAGAAGTATAGGCAGATGGAAGAAGTGATTAGAAATGTATTCGAGGAATCAGAGAGGGTGCTCGATGTTGGTGTGAGTAAAGCTTGGCTTTGGAGATACTTGGAAGAGAATGGATACTCATTCAGGGAGGTAGTTGGAGTGGATGTTTCTGAGGAAGCCACCGAACCCGAAAAGGAGGGGATAGAGTACCTCTACTCCGAGGAACCCACTTCAAAAACCTCTCTAATGGGTCGATTTGACTTGGTGGTCGCTTTTGACTCCGTTCACCTGATTGATTACGCTCAAAGATTGCCTGAGTTCCTCCGTGAAGAGGGTTACATTCTTCAATCAGCCCCTATGAAGTTCAAGGACTCCCTGGTGTACTTCAGTGACCTGGAGTTAGTTACGGAAGGGAAAATAGGTGGGGAAGAGGTAGATCACTTCACTCTTCAGAGACGATGGAGAAAGTAACAAAGTAAACAATAAATAAAACAAAGTGGTTGTGAGAGAGATGAATAAGAAAGCCAAAACCATCAAAAAAATGAGAGCAAGGGAGTCAAAACAAGTAGCATATACCACGAAGTCGTTGATTCCCTACAAAAAGAGAAGAAACAATGAATTACGTGGAGATGAGTGAATGGCTAAAAAAGCGAACCAAGTGAAGAAGATGAGAGAAGAAAAAAAGAAGGAAGAGGAAAAGAAAGAGATTGAGAAGAAAGAAGAAGAGATCGAAGGAACAATGTTCTACGTGGATAACATAACGTATACCACCGCTCAGCAGGTGGATATGATAGCGAAGGATGAGAAACTAAGTGACGCTGAAAAGAAGAGGCAAATTGAGAATCTCTTGAGACAGAGCCCTGTTAGTGCAAGGGATGTTCTAAAGGAGCTTGGTTACTGAATATTTTCCCCTTTATTTCAGGTAAACTTTGAACTTGCCCCTGTCCATTATTTTTTCCCCGTTCACTACCATGGTGGGTTTTTCCAGTAGGAACACGAACCTGTAATCTGATTTATTTTTTCCCAGTCCATATGAGTCCCCTAATGCAAAGTGTACTGTTCCAAGTGCTTTCTCTGCTTCCAGGAAGTTCGAGGATGCTTTTGCTTTGGGGTTGGCTCCTATTCCGAACTCCCCTATTGTTCTGTTTCTTTTTTCCTTCATCAGTTCCTCGAGCTCTGGATCTATCCCTTTATGTTCGACTACTTCTCCTTCCTTGAACTTGAAGTATCCTTTCTGTGGCTCGAAGTCACTTATCTGATTGAAGTGAACGACTCCGTTGAACGTTTTTTCTACTGGGGATGTTATTATCTCTCCTGCTGGGAGGTTTCCGTATCCTCCTGCTCGAGTTATTTTGCCCACGTCGTGCTCGAAGTGTCTCCCGTGTAGTGAGAAGGATAGGTTGGTTCCTTTTTCGTCCTCTATTTTTACTTCTTCGCTTCCTGTGATTCTGCTTGATAGGTTCTTGACGAAAGATGATAGTTCATCATAGTCAACATGTAGTGTTCTTTTCAGTATGTCTTCGGTTACTGATGGCATCATGCAGACCCTTCCTTTCTTTCTCCCTAGTCTGACTATCTCGCTTCTGAATGGTTTTTCTTCCATTATGTCTTTCAGGAGGTATATAGTTAGGTCTGACTCGATTATGGCTGCTTTTAGTGAGTGGCTGATTTGTTTGTATGGTCTGAGTTCATCTAGGAGTATGTGTGTGTTTACTTTTGCTCCTTCGTTCTTCAGTTCTTCCGCGAATCCTTTCGCTATGTTTAGTTTGGGTTCATCTGTTATTATCAGAACTTCTTCGTGGGGTCTTAGTTCGAAGGCGCTTTTTATGGTGTTTCTTATTGGTTCTGAGAGGTGTGCCATGTTAGTATCCCCCGTATCCTTTGTTTCCTTTTGTTTCGATGAAGGTTGTGCTTATTATTCTAGCGTTTTCCTTTATCTCAAATCCGTTGTGTGTGGTTACCGCTAGGTTGAAGTGTACTTCTGTTCCTTTTGTTTGGGTTATTATTCTTAGGGGGATGTTTAGTCCTGATTGCAGTAGGCTGAGTCGTGGTTGAAGTATCGCTATTGTTCCTTTGGGGATGTTGAGTTTCTCGTTGGTCTTGGCTACGTAGTTTCCTTTTGGAAGCATCCACCACCCATACTTGTCTTCTGGGTTCTTTTTTCTGGGTTGTACTGGGTTGGCTTTGGGGATGTGTCTTTCTTTGTCGCTGAAGTCTACTTCTCCTTTTCCTTTGATCTCGCTTATGCTGGATACTGTTAGGTCGAAGTTGTTTTCTTTTAGCTGTGTGTCTAGGTGGATGTAGTTCTCTACTAGTTTCTCTTCTTCTATCTTTTTCTTTATCTTCTCTGCACCTAGGTACATTTCGCTCTCCTTTTGGTTGAAGCGGGCCCAGTGGGATTTGAACCCACGATCTACGGCTTAGAAGGCTTGCACCTATACTTGGCCTGTGGCCAAGTAAAGTCGTTGCCCTATCCGGACTAGGCTATGGACCCTTTTTAGTTATCTGTAGTAGTTGAGGTCTTCTTCTTTCGCTATTTCTACTAGTATCGCTCTTGCTCTGTTTTTTAGGTCGTTGAATCTTCTGATTTTCCCTTGTTCTATCTCTTCGGTGAGTTTTTCGAGGGCTTTTTGTTTTCCTTCTTTGCTGAAGCTCGCTTCGCTCGCTTCTTTCTTCATGACTCCCTCTGCTTTCTTCATCAATATATCTTTGTTCATCTTTCTCACATCTCCTCGAGTGGCGTTATTCCTAGCACTTTGAGTCCTTCGGCGAGGGTGTTCTTGAACGCCTGGACTAGTTTTAATATTGCTGATTTTAATTCCTTTGTTTCCGCGTACTTGACTGAGTGTTTTCTGTAGAATGTGTTGAATGCGTGTGTTAGTTCCAGGAGGTGCTGTGCTAGTATGTGTGGCTCGTTTTTTTCCGCTGAGTTTTTTAGGGTGCGGGGGAACTCGCTTATCTTCTTTATCATTTCTTGTTCTTCTTTGGAGTTCAATTCTTGCGCTGGGTCTTTTCCTTGTGCTTCTTCGGATACTTCTTCTATTATTCCCGTGGCTCTGGCGTGGCTGTACTGTAGGTATGGTCCTGTGTCTCCTTCGAAGTTTAGTGCTCTTTCCCAGTTGAACTCGATGTCTTTCACTCTGTTTTGGCTTAGGTCGTTGAACTTGATGGCTGCTTTCCCTACTTCGTCCGCTACTTCTCCTTTGTTTTCTAGTTGCGGGTTCTTTTCTTCTATTAGTTTCAGGACTCTTCCTTGAGCTTCGTTTAGCAGTTGTTCTAGTTCTACTATGTTTCCTTTTCTGGTTGACATGGCTCCTTCGGGCATGTTGAGTGATCCGAAGGGTACGTGGATGCATCTGTTGCTCCAGGTGTAGCCGAGTAGTTCGAGGGTCTTGAAGATCTGTTTGAAGTGTAGGGTTTGAGCTGATCTCACTACGTATATGTTTTTCTTGAATCTGTATTCTTTCCATCTGTCTTTGGCTGCTGCTAGGTCCCTGGTGGAGTAGAGTGTTGATCCGTCTCTTTTTTTTATGAGGCAGTTGGTCATTCCGTGTTTCTCTAGGTTCACTACGATTGATCCGTCCAAATCGATTTGAGCTACTTCTTTTTCTAGTGCTTCTTTCACCATCTTCTCGGATTCGCCTGTTCTCGCGTAGTGTGATTCTCCTTTGTAGGTGTCGAACTTTATTCCAAGTCGTTTGTATGTTTCTTTGAACTTCTCGATGCTGAGTTCCCTTATTTTTTCCCATAGTTCAAGTTGTTCTTGGTTTCCTTCTTCCAGTTTCTTGAAGTTTCTTCTTGCTTCATCGCTCAGTTCAGGGTTTAGTTTTTCTTCCTCGTGGAACTTCACGTATAGTTCGTTCAGGTGTTCTATTGGGGTTTCTTCGAGTTCCTTAGGGTCTCCCCATTCTTTGTAAGCGGTTATCAGTTTTCCGAACTGGGTTCCCCAGTCTCCCAGGTGGTTTATCCTTATGACTCTGTAGCCGATCTTCTCGTTGAGGTTCGCTATGGCTTCCCCGATCACGGTTGATCTTAGGTGGCCTATGTGGAATGGTTTAGCTATGTTTGGGTGTGAGTAGTCTATGGTTATGTTCTCTTCCTTGGACTCTCTTCCCCCATATCCTTCCTGTACTGCTTCCTGGAGGGCCCTTGATGTATACTCCTTTTTTTTCACCTTGAAGTTTATGTACGGTCCCTGAGGGGTAACTTGATCCACCATCCTTGGTTTTAGTTCCTCGGATAGTTCCTGAGCGACCTTCGCCGGGTCTTTACCTTGTTTTTTAGCTATGGAGAAAGCTATGTTTGTGCTGAAGTCACCCATCGATGAGTCCGGGGGTTCACTGATTTCACTTGCATTAACTTCTTGGCCGGTGACCCTCTTGATCTCCTGAACTATCGAGTCGATGACCTCTTCGTATACGTACATATTGATTTTCACCGTTCCCCGTAGACCCTGTTTCATTGATCGTTAGATGTACATCGATTCCTCGTGGTCCCTCTTGTCTCCCTTCATGCTCTTCTTAATCTTTCCCTGAAACCTCTTGGCCACCACGAGGCTAACGAGGATCATCATGAAGAACTGTAGGAACACGAATATCACTAGGCCTCCTGCTAGAGATAGTAGGAAACCAGTGACCTTCTGCCAGAACGTGGCTGGTGTTAACCACGTCCAGAAAGTTAACAGTATCCCAAGGGTCACCAGGGAACTGATGACTAGGCTGATTGCTTTTCCCCACATCATCTGCCTTGGTACTCTAAAAACATTCATGTTATCACTTTTTAGCGAACACACATATTTAACGCTGTGCGTGTAATTTAACTTAACCCATTGGAATTTAAGGGTGAACGCAGTTACATATAATGAAAGTGATTGGATGAAAGGATTCATATCTAGAGCACATGAGGATCTAAAGATCCTTGAGGACGATGAGACCAAGGCTTATATAGGTAGGAAGAAGTCCATACACGATGAGTACAGTAGAGAAGGAGCTCTTCTCCTGGGAAAATCGGTGGATGAATCCAACTACGGGCAGTACATCTTCCTAGATGCGGTTTCCCCCCACGTGATAGGTATAATGGGTGCGAGAGGAAGTGGGAAGTGTCTTAAACCAGACGAAGAAGTTCTAACAAGCTCAGGAGAGCTGAAAAAGATAAAAGAGATATTTCAAGAAATAGATAAAACAGGAAAAACCATTCAAGACACTGAAAAAGAGAAACTAGTGAAATCCACAGAAAAACTCTCAGTCCCAGCCTTAAACAAAGACCTTAAAGTCACTTCAAAACCAATCACCCATGCTTACAGGAAAAAAGTAAAGGAAAACATAATAAAGATAAAAACCAAAACAGGAAAAAAAGTAACAGTAACAAAGACACATCCTCTCCTCACGATAGATGAAAGCCCGAAATGGGTGAACAGCGAAAACCTCAAAGAAGGAAACTACATAGCCCTACCAAGAAGATATGAAAACAACCCCAAAGAAACCACACTAAACATAGAAGGAGAAAAAGTCCTCTCTAAAGATTGGTCCCAAAGAACTGCTAATTTCTTATCAAAAATCCCAGAGGAAGGAATAGAGTTAAAGGAACTATCCGAAGGAAGAAAAGACCACATTTGGAGAGACGCTAGAAAAGCAGAGGAAAAAGGACTCGTAACACTGGAGAGGAACAGCCCCCTGAAAGCCCACTTAACTCTAGAAGGCCAAGAAAAAATAGATTCATTCAACCATGATTACTTAAGGCTATCGGGCCGTTCCAAACCCATCAAAGTGCCCTCAAAAGTAGATTCTAAAATCGCTAAGTTCTTAGCTTACATAATAGCCGAAGGAACGGATCAAGACAACGGAAGAACTTATAGAACCATTTTCACAAACCAAAATGAAGAATTAGTTAAAGAGTACAACGAACTTACTCAAGAACTATTTGGACTAACTCCAAGGGAAACAAAAACCAACGACTACTACATTGACTCTAGGTCCCTTGAAAAAATCCTAAAAGAAACAGGATTCATCCCAGGTAAAAGATCCAGAGAAAAAGACATACCTATCTCAATAATGAAGAACAAGAAAGATACTATCAAAGCCTTCCTCAGAACATACTATGACTGCGAAGCATATATATCAAAAACAAGGCCAACAATAGAGCTCTCTACAGCCAGTGAAAAAATAGCTAATAAACTATCCTACCTGCTTCTTAGGTTCAGTATACAATCCTCCGTTACTAAGAAAGAAAAATGCGCAACTAACACCGAAAAGCAAATCAAGAGAAACTACTATTCAGTCGAGATAAATGGAAAGAGTAATCTACAGAGGTTCCAAAAAGAAATAGGTTTCAAAGTACAGAAAAAAGCAGAAAGGCTGAAGAAACACCTTAAGAAAGAGTCCAATCCGAACTTCGATGTAGTGCCTAAAATAGGTTCAAAGATAAAAGAACTCAGAGAAGCACTAGGAATAAAAGGCAGTGATATATCCACCAATAAATCGAGATCTACTATCTTCAGCTACGAGAGAGAAGAGTACTATCCAAGCAGAAAAACTCTAGCCAAAGTACTCAGTAACTGCACAAGCCATATAGAAAAAATGGAAAAGATAAAAAAAGAACTAAAGTCCAAACCCACTGATAAAGCAATAATAAAAGCCGTAGAAACAACCAACATCACTTGGAGCCAACTCATAGAAAGATTCAGTCAAGTTTCCGCTTCAGGAAAAGAACTACTCGGTAAAATAGACCCCTGCCAACTAACACCTCTCACAGAGGAAATAATAGAGATATACAATAGAAAAATCAAGGAAGCCAAAGAAAAAATAGAGAAACTCAAAAAATTAGCCGAGAGTCATATATACTGGGACAAAATTACAGAAATAGAAGAAGTGCCCTATGAAGGGTACGTATATGACATCACAGTAAAAGGATCTCATAACTTCATAGCAGGAAAAAATGGAGGGATAATATCTCATAATTCATATTCATTGGGATGCATAGCCGAAGAACTTACTTTGAGGAACCCAAACGTCGCCTCAGTCATAATAGACCCAATAGGAATCTACTGGAGCATGAAGGAACCCAACAAGGAGAACAAAGAGATAGAGCTCCTTGGGGAATGGGGCCTGGAACCGAAAGGCATAGAGGAAGCCGACGTATTCATCCCACTGGGACTGAAGAACAAGGTGCCCGGAGACACCTACGACAAGTTGTTCTCGATAAGACCAAGTGAACTCACCACCGACGACTGGTGCCTCACCTTCAACCTGAAGAGGTTCTCCCCCACCGGCCTACTCATGGAAAAAGCCATAGAGAAAACGAAGGAAAGAGTAGGTGAGAACTACGGGCTCATGGACCTGATCGAAACCATAAAGAACGACGAGGAACTGACCAGCAAGGAAGAAGGATACACGAGAGGAACCAGAAGAGCACTGATATCCCGCTTCGAAGCAGCCAAAAACTGGGGAGTACTATCAAAAACAGGAACAAGCCTCGCAGAGATAGCCAAAGAAGGAAGAGTCTCAGTCATAGACATCTCCTTCCTAGAAGAAAACGTAGCAGCCCTAGTAATAGGCATACTAGCTAGAAAGATCCTGAGCGCCCGAAAGATAGTCACCAGAAAGAACGCCATGGACAAGTACGAACTAGACTCCATAGACCAACTCATGGAGATAGAGATACCTCCAACATGGCTCTTCATAGACGAAGCACACACCCTGATACCAAGCGGATCCAGCAAAACACCCGCAACGGAACCACTAACAGAGTACGTGAAACAAGGAAGAAGACCAGGTTGCTCACTCGTATTCGCCACGCAGCAACCGAGCGCCATAGACACAAAGGTACTATCCCAACTCGACATACTAATGAGCCACAAACTCATCTTCGATGAAGACATAAAGAAAGTGAAAGAAAGAATACCCACGAAAACACCCAAGGAGTACCAGAACGAAAACTTCTTCAAGGACCTACCGGTGGGAATCTGCCTAGTCGGAGACAGATCAGAAAGAACCAGCAGAGCATTCACACTCAAAGTAAGACCAAGAATAAGTCAACACGAAGGAAGAGAAACAAAGAGCATAGAACTAGACAAAGAAGTGGACCCCGTACAGCTCAAAAACATGATAACAAACCTAACATACAAAAAACTCAGAAAAACAGGTGAAATGAGCCTCACAAAACTACACCAAACAACCGAAACAATAGCAAGAAGATACAAAGTAAGCATAGACCCAGACGAAGTCGTGGAAAAACTCACAACGGAGAAAAACTGCAACCTAGTCAAAGGAAAACTAAAAGTACCCATGTTCAAAGAAAAACAGGACCTGGAAGCAAAAGGAGAAAAAGTAAAATCATTCAACCCCCGAATAAACAAAGAAGACGCAGTATACCTAGCTGAAAAAAGCAGAAAAAGAAAGAAACTGGGCTTATTCGGTGAATCAGAGGAACTAGTAAACATAGAGATGAACTACAAACCAGTATACAAAATAAACTACGAGAAAAGAATGGAAGAAGGATTCAAACCACTAACACTATTCGTAGGAGAAGACTACGAAGTATACTACTACGACGGAGACCTGAAAAACACTCAATCACTAGAAGAACTACTGGAACTAAACAGGAACAAGATAAAGGTTCTAAAGGAACTCAGAAACGCCTACGACATAGAAGAACTGAAAGAAAAAGTAGGGATAACCCCCTCAACGCTGAAGAAGTACATAAATGACTTCAAAGAGAGAAACATGATAAGAGAAACAGGTGATGGGAGATACCAAAGAATAGTGGACTTCCCAGAGAACCTAGAAGAACCCAAGTACACCGGAATAGAGAACCGCTTCACCTTCAAGACCATAAAAGGAAACTACGAGTCAAAAGTAGACGAGAAAAAACTAGCGCAACTACCCTCACTCTACATGGAGTGCGAGTTCAACTCAGTGGAACCCATACTACTACCAGTATGGAAAGCAACCTACGAAAAAGATGGAAAGAAAAGAACACACGAGATAAACGCAGTATGATGTAGTGCCTAAATCCTTCTGAAACAAACGATTGTAGTGCCTAAATCCTTCTGAAACAAACGATTGTAGTGCCTAAATCCTTCTTTTGATCAAACTTTTTAATTCAAAAGTTTGTTGTAGTGCCTAAAAAATATCTGTTAATTCCCATAAAGAACTCCCTTGTCCAACATTTTTATACTAACAAAGAAGTAATGTAATCATAGCACTGATGAGTAGTGCAACCCAAACGTAAACAAAAAAGGAGGAAGAAAAATGAACAAAAAGAAGACATTGTTCCTAGCTGGAGCGCTCCTGATGGGAGTAATAATGGTGACAGGATGCCTCAACGATTTCGAAGGACCATATCCTGAAGGAATAGAGGAGATGAATGAAGAGTCTAGAGAAGACGTGATGCAAGCCCTAGCATATGCAGCAGAACAAGAAGTATGCACAGCGCAGTACATGGAACTAGTATCCCCATATGAAGACGTAGTATATCAAGCAACAGACGGGTGCCAAATATCCTACCTACTAGGAAGAGGATGGGCCGAGAAAGAGACAGAAGAAGACGATGAAGAAGTAATAGATACCGAGGAGGAACAAATACAACAGGCAATAGCATACGCAGAAGAACAAGAAGTATGCACGGAGGAGTACAAAGAACTGATATCCCCCTCTGGAGAACACGAATACAACGCGACCGACGGGTGCCAGATATCCTACCTAGAAGAAAGAGGATGGACCGAGAAAGAGACAGAAGACGATGATGAGGAGACAGTAGTGACCACAGGAGATGAAGAGATAACCCAAGCAGTAGCTTATGCAGAGGAACAGGAAATGTGCACGACAGAACAAAAGGAACTACAGTCCCAAGATGGCAGGTACACATTCACTGCAACCGACGGCTGCCAGATATCCTACCTAGAAGAAAGAGGATGGACCGAAAGAAGAATTGAGGAAGATCCAGAGACCCAGATAACCCTACTAGGTGAAGAGGACGCTCACTGCAGCTGGGTAAGCGTAAATTGTTGCCCTCCACAGTCAGGAGCCAACTGGATGTGTATAAACGAAGAAGAAAGCACCATAAAGTGTCCTGAAGAAGTTATTTGCCCCATGGTGTACGTTGGAGAACCTGAAGGACTATGTGTTAGTCTAGATGGAGTATGCACAGTTGTAGATGAATAAATTAGAACTATTTGCTAGATCAGAAGGTGTTTTCACCTTCTCCTTTTCTTGTTTTTTATGATTGAAGGACTTTTACGTGGATTTTTCTTTGTTTCCTTGGTCCATCTGTTTCCACGAAGGAGATGTCTTGCCATGTTCCCATTTTCATTTCCCCTTTCTCCAGTGGAACCGTTTCGTTGCACCCTAGGAAAGTTGACATGAGGTGTGAGTGTGCGTTGTTGTCTATTTGATCGTGTTTGTATCCTGCTGCCTTTGGAAAGAGCTGCTTAAGTTTATCCAGTATGTCTTGCCTCATCGCTGGGTCCGCTGATTCGTTTATTATGATTGCGCCTGTGGCGTGTGGTGTGTAGATGTTGACTGTTCCGTCCTTTATCTTCGTTTTTTCAACTTCTTCTTTTACTTTGTCCGTGATTTGTATCAACTGTAGTTCCCTTTGAGTTGAAAATGTTATCATCTTTTTCTTCTCCGTCCTTTTTTGCTGGCATTCCTTTTGCTTTCCGTTGTTATTGCTCCACCTAGGTTTTCGAACTCTCTTTGTACTTCCATGACTCTTTTTCTGAACTCTTCTTCTTGTTCTTCTTTTCTCTTTATTTCTTCTTCTTTTTCCTTTTTTATCTCTTCTTTGGTCTTTCCTTTGAGGTCTTTCTCAATGGTTTTCTTCAGGTTAATTATCTTCTTTTTGGTCTTCTTGAGTTCCTTTTTTTGCTTGAGTGATAGTTCTCAGCTTTTCAGTGCTTCGTTTATCTTTTTTAGTTCCCCTTTAAGTTCTTCTATGTATTTTTCTGGTTCGAGGAACGCTTTCTTTATCGCTTGTTCTTGTTTTCCCATATTCTTACCTCATGGTTTCAGTCTTTTCAGGTCTCTCGGGAACAGTATAGCTTCCCTTATGTTTGGTAGTTCGAGGAGTTGCTGGATTATTCTGTCGAATCCGGCTCCCATTCCTCCGTGGGGTGGCATTCCGTACTCGAATGAGTTTAGGTAGTACTCGAAGTCGCTGGGGTTTAGTCCTTGTTGCTTCATGTTCTTTTTTACTTCCTTTGGCCTGTGTTCTCTTTGTCCTCCGCTTGCTATCTCTATTCCTCTGTAGTCCAGGTCGAAGGAGTAGCTGTACTGTGGTTCTTCTTCGTTTCTCATTATGTAGAATGGTTTTTCTTTCGATGGGTACTCTTTTATGAAGTATAGGTCGTGTCCTTCTCTTTGCATTGTTTCTCCTAAAACTTTTTCTCCTTCTGTGCCTAGGTCCATCCCTTTTGGTATCTTTTTTCCTTCTTCTGATATGATTTCTCTGGCTTTTTCGTAGGTTATTCTTTTGAATGGTGTCTTCGGTTTTTTCAGGGTTACTCCTAGTTTTTCTAGGTCTTCCCGGGAGTTTTTCTGGGTGTAGTGCAGTGCTTCGATGATTGTTTCTTCAAGAACGTCCATGACTTCTTCTTGGTTGTTTATGTACGCCATCTCGAGGTCCCATCCCGTGAACTCCGATGTGTGTCTTGAGGTGTTCATTTTTTCTGCTCTGAAGTATTCTCCTACTTCGTAGACTCTGTTGAACTCGGTCGCCATCATCATTTGCTTGAATAGTTGTGGTGATTGTGCTAGGTATGCTTCTTCTTTGAAGTACTTCACTGGGAAGAGTGTTGCTCCTCCTTCTGCTCCTTCTTTGACTACCTTGGGTGTATGTATCTCAGTGAATCCTCTTTTTTCCATGGTTTTTCTTATTCCTTTCAGCATGGTGTTTCTTACTTTGAATATCGCTGCTTTTTCCGGTTTTCTCAGGTCTATTGATCTTTGGTTTAGTCTTGTGTCCAGTTCGCTCTCTATTCCTTTCTCGAGTTCTAGGGGCAGGGGTGTTCCTGCTTCGTTTATCACGCTTATCTCCGTGGGTGTTACTTCGTATCCTTGCTTGGTTTGATCTGTTTTCCTTACTTTTCCTTTTATTGATACTATGGATTCCTGTGTTAGGTTTTCCGCTGTTTCAAATGCTTCTTCCGGTTCCCTGTTCTTCTTTATGGTTACTTGTGCTTTTCCTTGTGGGTCTCTTATCTTCAGGAAGATTAGTTTTCCGAGTACTCTCTTCGAGTATACTCTGCCGGCTATTCTGATGGTTTGGCCGTCCATGTTTGGTGTGATTTGTTCTGTTGTGTGTGTTGATATCATTTTATCATCCTTAGACGAACTTGAGTTCGTATTTTTCTCCTTTGAGTTTCTTTATTGATTCTTCTGCTTTCTTTGGGTCCATGTTTATCTTGTTCTTCATCTCTCTTGGTACGGTTATTCTTTTCTTTTTTTCTCCCGTGGTTCTGTAAAGGGTGTTCACTCCGTAGGTTTTGGCGGGCGTTATCAGGTCGTTGGTCATCTCTAGTATGTTCCCGTTTTTGACTATCCTTACTTCTTTTCCTAGTTCTTCGGATATGAGTCGTATTATTCTTCCTCCTTTCCCTATTAGGTTCGCTGGGTCTCCTTCCACGAGGGATAGTACTTGTTTTTCTTCTATCTGCTTTGTTGTGATTAGGTCCGGGCAGTTTCTTATGGTTCCTTTTTTGGTTAGTTTGTGGAGTATCCTGCTTAGTTCTATGTCTGTTTGTGTTATTTTTCCTTTTCGTAGTTTTTCGCTGCATTCTCCACATAGGTCCCTTGATTCTATGTCTTTCTCGCATACTGGTAGCTTCATGTTATAGAGTTAGGGTCTGTTAAAATAAAAAAGAGGGGGTTGTGGGCTTGTTTCCCACTGTACCCTAGGGTTTTCTTTTTTTCATTCAGTTTTATTGTTTTTGTGGCGCTGACATCTTTATGTTTATTGCGCTCACTTTGGATTTTGTTCCGTCGTCGTTTTCAAGTTCCTCTGTCTTTGTTCCTATGTCCTCGATCTTCACTTCATTCAGGAACTTGTTTTTAACGATTTCTGCTACGTCTACTGCTCTACTGATGGCTTTTCCTCTTGCTTTTATCTCTACTTCACTTACTCCTTGGTTGAACTGTGTTACCACCGCTAGAACGTAGCTCATTACTCCTTTCCCACCGATGTATACAACGTTGTCATCTTCTGGCATTCTTGTTCACCTCTGTGTATTGCTGTGTTACTGTTGAGTATTATTTTAGGGCTTGCTTATTAAATGTTTTAGCTATTTCCTTGTTTCCCTGTACTTCTGGATCATGTCTTTGACGATGTTTCCTTCTGGTTTGCAGTGGTCTTTTTCCCTGTAGTACACTTCGTTATCTGTTTCGTGTAGTATCTTCACGAGGTAGGCTTCTTCTCCTCTTTTTTTCAGTTTATCGAAGGTTTCTTCGTTTTCAGTGTACTTCGTTCTCTTCATCTGTTTTTCCTTCATCTTTTTTACTTGCCCGGAGTCGTGTGCTTCTATGAATGTTTTTAGTTTGTCTTCTATCTCTTCTTTTTCTCTTTTCAGTTTATTTATCCTGCTTTGAAGGTACGCTTCTCTCTCGGTTATTCCTCTTTCTTCTTTCAGTGTGCTTATTTCAGTTTTCTGTTCCTTTGATTTTCTTTTTCTTTCTTGTATCTCTTCCTTGAGTTCCTTTATCTTTTCCTGGAGGCTTAGAGTTCTTTCTTCGTACTTCTGTGTGTTCACTTGGTTCTTCTTGCTGGTTTTTTCGTGTTCTTCTGCTTTTTTCTTTTCTTTCTTCCGTTCCTTTATTCCCAGGAACTTTTTTCTGACTACTTCTTCGTATCTTTTCCCTTCTTTTTCCTTTATCTTCCTCAGGGTTTTTCGGTTGGATTTGTATGCGTGTATAGCTGCTGCTAGGGCGTCTTTTTCGTGATCGTTGTCGAGTAATTCTCGGTGTTCTTCGGTGAATTGGTTCTTTTTCTCCTTGGTGAGGTCTTCTTCCGGGGTTACTACTTTGCACTTGAACTTGGTGACTACTTCCTTCATGGTGCTGGGGAGGCTGGACTTGTCCGTGCCTATTATCATTGGGTTTCCTTTTTCGCTTATTTTCTTTATGAGTTTTCTTTTACCGTAGTTCTTTCCGCTTTCTACATCTATTACTTCCCCATTAACATCTAGAAATGCTAGTGCGGTAGTTGTACCTGGGTCTATGCCCACTATCAATGGTTTCCTTTTCAATTAACCACCTTGAAACTATGTTACAAACTACAATACGTATTAAAGTATGTCTATCGCTCTCTCCATCGCTTCCTTCAGATCCTTGTCGTCCACTTTCTTCGATACTTCACTCAAAAGACCTTTGAAGTCAGAGTTGTTCGAATCGTTCAGGTCACTTTCACCCCCTGATCTTTATGTGCATCCTTGTTTAAAGTTGCTGCGTTACTCGTGAACGTTGCATAGGCATCCTTAAATATTTCTGGAACTTACTTTACCTGGAGATAATGATGAAGTTTGAGTTCTTAGCGGATAAGTTTAGGGAACTGGAGGAGACATCAAGTCGCCTCCAGATGACTGATATCCTCTCGGATCTTTTCAGTGAATCGGGTGAGGGTGAGATAAGTAAGATAATCTACCTGATTCAGGGTCAAGTGGCACCCCCCTTCAAGGAGATGGACATAGGCCTGGGGGAGAAGTTCGTTCAGAGGGCAATCGCCACTGCTACGGGTTACCCTTTGAGTAAGATAGAGGAGTGCTTTCAGAAAGAGGGGGACCTTGGAAGCGTTGCATTTGACCTTGTTTCGGAGAGGATGCAGACCACCTTGACTAAGAAGAGGATGGATGTAGATGAGGTCCATGGTGGTCTTCTGAAGATAGCTGAAGAATCAGGATCCGGGTCGGAGACCCGTAAGATACGGGTACTAGCCAAGTTACTGAATAACTCTTCCCCTGAAGAAGCGAAGTACATCGTGAGGATCCCCCTCGATAAACTGCGGTTAGGGATAGGGGATCCGACTATAATGGATTCCTTGTCCGTGATGAGTGCTGGGGATAAGTCCCTTCGATCTAAGCTTGAGAGAGGATACAATCTATGCTCAGATCTGGGCAAGGTGGCTGAAGTATTCATCAAGGATGGGATAGAAGCCGTTGAGAAAATAGAGATAGAGCTCTTCCACCCGATAAGACCAGCCTTACCTGAGAGAGTTAAGTCAGCGGAGGAGATAATGGATAAACAGTCCAGTACCGCTGTGGAAGCGAAGTACGATGGTTTCAGGTTAGAGTGCCACAAGAAAGGGGATGAAGTGAAGATGTTTTCACGTAGGCTCGATGACATGACCCGCATGTTCCCTGAGGTGGTGGAAGCGTTCAAGGAGATCGATGCGGATGAATTGATAGTCGACGCTGAAGCACTGAGTTACGATGAAGAGATAGAGGAGTTCCGTCCATTCCAGGAAACCATGCGGAGAAGAAGAAAGTACGATATAGAGAAGATGTCGAAGAAGTACCCCCTAACGCTCTTCGTCTTCGACCTGATGTACCTCGACGGAGAGGACTACACTAACAAGAAGTACCGTGAAAGAAGAAAAAAACTCGAGGAACTATTTGAAGATAAAGGAACCCTGCAGAGGAGCGAGATGAAGATCACCAGTACCGCTGAAGAGATAGATAAGTTGTTCAACGAATACGTTTCAAGGGGACTGGAGGGAATAATCGCGAAGGACCTAGAAGCACCGTACGAAGCCGGTTCAAGAGGATTCCAATGGATAAAACTAAAAAGAAGCTATAAAGGAGAACTGGATGACACCATAGACCTAGTAATCATAGGTTACTACAGAGGAAGAGGATCAAGGACCCAGTTCGGATTCGGAGGCATACTTGGAGCCGTGTACGATGAAGATGAAGATAAGTTCAAGTCAGTGACCCGCGTGGGAAGCGGATTCACCGAGGAACAGATGGAGAAACTTGGAAAACTACTCAAAGAGAAATTAATCGAGAAAAAACACGCTAGAGTGGACTCAGAGATAGAGCCAGACCACTGGGTTGAACCCAAGCACGTTGTGACCGTTAACGCCGATGAGATAACCCGGAGCCCGAAACACACCTGCGGAAAAGACGAAGAAGGAGTAGGGTACGCGCTACGTTTCCCTAGGATGGAAGGCTGGATAAGGGAAGACAAGAAACCGGAGGACGCAACCACTGTGAAGGAGATAATAAAGATATACAGCATGCAGGGAAAGGATGACTCAAGCGACCCGAGCAACTTCAAAGGAGAACCCCTGAACCAAACCTGAAGATAAATAAACGAAGAAACAGACAAGTAAAAACATGGCCATAATGGACCACATCAAGAAGAGAAGGAAGGAAACACCCTTCATAATCTTCGTTTCATTCCTAGCATCCTTCTTGGCATCCCGGCTATACGTTTACTTCCTGGTGCCAGGGTGGAGCGGAAGAGACATATTTGGGCTTCAAAACTACATGATACACCACTTCTACTACGGTATCGCGCTCATCATGATCGCGGGATGGATCTCCATCGTTCACCGGGACAAAGTCATGTGTAGAGTCTCCGCCACCCTATACGGACTCGGTCTAGGGATATTCTTCGATGAAATAGGGCTCCTCCTAACACACTTCACGGACTACTGGGCAGGAATAACCTACACATTCGTAATCATAATCTCGCTGATAATGCTGAACTTCATATTCTTCTCAGACTTCTGGAAGGAAGTTGGAACAGGATTAAGCAGATATGCTAAGAAAAATAAGTTTGATCGGGGTCCCTGGAACCTTCTTGGAGTAGTAAACATCATAGATGAGGTGGAAAACAAGATGATAAAAACAAATAAGATGGCTATGGGATTCATCGGCATGGTGTTCCTAGTGACAGGAATACTGATAATCCTCTACCCAAGACTAATTCAGTACTGGGTCGGTGGAGCGATAATCCTGAGCGGAGTGGAGCACATAATCCATTCAGTCAAAGGAACAAAGGAAGAGGAGTAACACTAACCGTAACTCCCAAACCCCTTGAAAAGGGAAACTTCTCTTCTTTAGTGCTTCTTGATGTATCCTCTGTAGAATGGTCTTAGTTCCAGAACCAGGAATAAAGCTACCAGCCAAATTGGATTGAATCCCGTTAATTCGGGGATCAATGTAGCGAGTAAGACCCCGAAAGTAACGCAGCCCAACTTCATCAGGGCTAAGTCCATCCAGTCCAGCTTTCTCATTCGCGATTCCGCCCATGACTTGAAACTCATTTTTCAACCTCCTCGTACTAAAGATAGATACTCTTTCATGGTATAAATACCATTTATAGAGAAAACATTAAAAAGAACTCAATGTATGAATTGATTATGGTTGAAGAAAAGAAGGGCCTAGAAGAAAGAATGGGTGACTTCGAAGAAGAAGTGAAGAAGATAGGTAAAAAAGTCAATGAAAAAGTGAAGGAAAACATGGATGAAAAAAGATCACGGTTAAAAAGAACCCTCGGAGTGCTCTACCCATTACTAACGTCCCTAATTGGACTGATTATACTAGGTATAAGCATAGTTTCGATTGAAGTTCTTAATTTAGCACTTGAAACCAGTTTCCTATTCACTCTACACGCATTCCTAGTCAATAACTTGGAGATACTCTTCCTAGCATTACTGGTAACATCATACGGCAGTTACCTTGAAAAAAAGTTCAGGGACCTGCACCTAGTCCTGTCTCCCCTCATAACATCATTTGGAGTAACAGTATTCCTCTGGGTACTAGCCAGTGTGGTGGGCATGTTGAACATGTCCCTAGGAAGGTACCATTCGATAGGCATATCAAACATGGTCCTAAGCAACTTGGGAAACATATTTGTAGTACTAGCGATAATAGGTTACGTGGTGCTTATGGTGAAGAAAGACAAAAAATTGAGCGAAGAAGTGAAAGACACTTCAAGCAAAGCAACCGGAAAACAGGAGAGTGGGGAGGGAGAGATAAAGAGGCTCTACAGATCAGGAAAGGATAACCTGCTAGGAGGAGTCTGCGGGGGAATAGCTGAATACCTAAAAACTGATCCTGTATTGATAAGGCTACTCTGGGTCGCCATGATACTATTGTCATTGGGCTTCGGAATACTCTTCTACATAATCGCGTGGATAATAATTCCAAGAAATCCTGAACACGAGTGGCGTGAGTGAAGTAAATTATTTTTTTCTTCCAGGAATAGAGTAAGGTGTAGTGCCTAAACAGATTGCGTTACAGCTTGATGCATTCGGATGACACAACCACCATTAATAACCCCTAGTCCCTAATCGATGCATGGAGTACATTTTCTTGGTAGGAAACCTCATAATACTGATAGGTGCGTTTCCCCTGATAAAGGAGGTCGTGAAGCATAGGAAGAACTTGAAGGGATACAGCTTCATGGGAGCTCTATTCACACTCATAGGAGTAACTATTGTGCAATTTGGGATAATCAAAAGCACCAGCTGGGTGGGGGTGGTTCCAACTATCCCCATAATCATCTTTTGGTCCTTAGTATGCATCTATAACTGGAAGAAACTGAAGGGCCACTTGAACAATCTTTTATGATTGCTTCTTTTCCCATTCTTCCTTGAGCATGTCATAGTAGTACGCGTCGTGGTAATCCCCGTGCCTATAGAGTGCTGCTCTTTGTTTCCCGTTTTCCTTGAATCCTATGCTTTTTATGGCTCTCTGAGATCTTTCGTTGAAGCTGTATGCTCTTGCGTGTATCGAGTTTAGGTTGAGTTCCTCGAAGCCGTACTTGGTCATGAGTTTCTCTGCTTCCGTGCCGTACCCTTTGCCCCAGTATTCTTCTTTTATCCATATTCCCAGCTCTGCTCGCTTGTTCTCTTGTTCCACGTTCATGAGGCTGATGCTGCCTATTAATTCTCCTTTTTCTTTGTCTTCGATCGCGAATGCGTAGTGGGTTCCTTCTTTTCTTCTTTTCCACGTGTTTTTTATCCATTCTTCTTCATCTTCCTTTGAGAATGGCTTCATCACTCTTAGGTACCGCGTCATGTTTGGGTTGTTCATGGCTCTGTGGACTTCATCTAGATCGTCCAGTTCGAATCCTCTTAGTTTGACTCTTTTTCCTTCAATCATTTTATTCGCCTCCTTGGTGTAATTTGAGTACTCCTATCTCTGACTAATTCTCTGAAATAAAAATAAAATAAAGAGGGAGTTTGGTGCTTATCTTCTGAGCATGTGGTCTACTGTTGCGTCCCATATCCCTGGTGTGCACCCTGGGTCATATGAGAAGTATACTACGTGTCCTCTGCCGAACCCTGTCTCTTTTTCTGCTATCGCTAGCCTTGTTATTGGGGTCACATCCTCGATCTCTGGTTCTGGATCCACCATTCTTGTTCCTTTCAGTACTGCTACTATGCCTGCTCCGTCGGGTCTTACTGGTATCGCTGGGACCGTTGATATGCATTTTACGTCTATTCTTCCTTCTGCATCGTCGAATACTGTGTGTAGTGGGTATCCTGCTCTTTCGTATATTGGGTGTCTTATGCTGACGAATGATAGTGTCAGTGGCTGCACGTCAGGTATGTTTGCTATTACTTCAGGGTTTTCTAATTGTTCTTTTGTCACGTCGTACTGTATTGCTACTGGGAATGTCCCTTGCATATCTGCTACTTGCCAACCTATTTGTAGTGGGTCTCCTGGGTCGTTTATCGCTGCGTCTCCTATTATCACGAGTTTTCCTCCGCCTTTGATGTATGTTCCTATGGCGCTTTTTACTGGGCGTGAGAACTCTTTTTCTCCCGCTAGTATGACCATGTCGAACTCGCTTAGTAGTTCTTCTCCCGCG
>PWMI01000074.1 GCA_003558235.1 Candidatus Iainarchaeum sp. | reverse complement strand
TCTATTTCCAGGGTTTCTCCGTGGCTTAGTATTCCTTGTACTGCTGATGGGAATAGTACTACGTCTCCGTCATCGAATGAGTCGATGTCTAGAGTGTAGGTTGTTCCTAGTATGTTGAACTCTGGTAGTTCGTCATCTGTTTCTGTGTAGTTGCCTCTTCCTGTTGGTAGTCCTTCTCCGCCTACTGTTAGGTCAAACTGCCATTTTAGGCTGTTTATCTCTTGGTAGAGTCCGAACTCGTCTTCGTCTTCTTGGTACTTTGTGTCTCCTACGTCTACTATTAGTTTCTCTTCGAACGTAAAGTCTTGGTCTTCTTGTCCTATCTGTATGTTTTCTAGTTCTTGTCTGGACAGCACATCAGGTAGTTGAGAGTGTCTTAGTGTTCTTTCTCCCGTGCCGTTTGCTTCGTAGTCACCAGTACCGCCTCCTCCTGCTAGTTCAAATGTGAATACATTTGATCCTATCTCGTATCCTGCGTCTGGTGCTGTTGTTGGGTCTCTTCTTAGTGTTACTGTTCCTTCTGCGCCTTCTACGTCGAAGTCGTCTTGTGTTGCTGGTGCGTAGTTTTGGTTCACCAGTGTTGCTGCTATTCTTGCTGCTTGTTTTCCGTCTGAGATTGCTGCGGTTGATCCCATGACTACTTCTGTTTGGTCTACATTGTTTCTTATTGTGTTCACTAGGTCAGTTGTTTCTTCTCCTACTAGATTTACTGCTGTTGCTGCTGGTGCTACTGCTAGCCCTAGTGCTGCAAATGCCGCTGCTCCTATTGCAGTTGCTTTCGTTATTCTTTTCATGTTTTAATTCACCTCACGAATCATATAATGATTTATCAAGAACGGATCTATCTCCGTCCTGATGAAAATGAACAGTTGTTTATATTTAAATGTTTCGATTGAATTACAGTGTATTGCCTGATTGGGTTTCGACGTGTGCTTGATTTTTGTTTATTTCTCTCTACGTCTCTTTTTTCTTGTTTTAACCAGGTTTTCATTTGTTCTTTTATCACCGTTTGATGTTCTAAAATTATTTGTGTTTCCTCTGTGTATTTTGGTGGTTCGTTGTTTATAAGTGGTCGTTGTTGTTTATAAAGGTTCTTCGTGTTTTACGTGAGTCCGAGTTCTCTTCTTTCTTTTTCGAGCATCGCTATTTGTTGCTTCATTTTTTCTACTGCTTGTCTTTGTTGTAGTATTATGCTGGTGTAGTAGTGTACTCCTGATGCTACGTCGTTGAGTATGTTTTGTAGTTGATCCATCTTTATCTCTGTTGTGTCTGGTTCGAGGATCTCTATGGATGATGGTCCGTAGTTTATGGCTAGGTAGATCATGTCGCTTACTTTTGGTGTTGTTACTTTTACTTCTATGAACTCCGAGTTCGCTTTTTTTTCTTCTTCTACTTCGATTTCTTCTGGTTCTGATCTTTCGAAGTGTAGTATCTTGAAGGGTTCTTTTTTTATTCTTTCTTCGAGTACGTCCATCTCTTTTTTGAGTGTTTCTTTGTCTTCGCTTGTTCCTTCTATTATCATGTTTGCTATATATGCGCCTTCTGGTTCATCGTACTCTTCTTTTCTGTTTGAACCTAGTTTTTGCTCTATGTAGTCTATTAGTTTGTATTTTTCTTCTTTTCTTTCAACTAGCTTCATGTTTATTAGTTTCTTGAGTTCTTCGTTGAGTTCCCTGGCGTTTATTCCTAGTTCTTCTCTGAGTTGCTCTATGGTCTTCGGGGATTCTTTGAGTGCTTTGGCTATGTCTTGTTGTTGCTCGGAGAACCTGCTTATTCTGCTCATGTTTTTCACTTTCTCTTCTATTTTTATATTCACCGAGATTTATAAGTATTGTAATGGGGATCGATGTGGGTTTGAGTGACTTTGTTTTAAGTGGTTTTGCTTTGAATGTTAGTAATGAGACGGGTGAAGTTGTTACTGAGGTGACTTCCTTGACCGGTAACTGGAGGGTTTTACTGATGGCTATCTTCCTGATTGTGGCTGCTTTGGTTTTGGTGTACTTCCTGAAGCAGGTTGTGGCTAACGCTGTGGTTGGGTTGATTCTTCTTCTTGTTCTGAGGTTCGGGTTGGGTCTGCCTATTCCGATGACTCCATTGGTTCTGTTGATCTCGGTGTTGGGTGGTGTTGGTGGCGTTGGAGCTGTTTTGATTGCTTCTTACTTGAGTTGGCTGTAGTTTCTATATCCTTCTTTTGATCAAACTCGTGGCTTTTGATCAAACTCGTGGCTTTTGATCAAACTTTTAGTTCAAAAGTTTGTTGTAGTGCCTAAATCCTTCTGAAACGAACGATTGTAGTGCCTAAATCACTTCGTTCAGTCGTTAATTATATATTGTATAGCTGACATAGGTATAGTACAGGAAAAGGAGTGAGGTTAATGAAGACCCTTGATATAGATGCAGCGATAAAACGAAGCAACATGATGAGTAGAAGTAGACGCGAATCATCCCGTGGCTCAAGCAGCCTGAACCGAAACATAGGTAAGATCGGTGAACTAGGCAGAGAGATATCTGAGCTCAGGAGAAGACAGAGCATGGCTTCAAGTCCCGAGGAAAGACAGAAACTTGAGGACGTGATTGAAGCTAAAACAAAGAAGTTCAATCAACTCAAGAAGGAAGGCTACGCCTAACCCAGTGCCCATGCGCAAAATTGCAAATAAATATTAAGTGGGACGAACAGAAGTGTTACCGGAAGGAGATCGAAATGAGTGATGAAGTTCATCAGATGGATAGTTCAACTCGATTCTAAGAGACGATTAGTGATACCTTCAAATGCATGCAGTGACTTGGGAATATCTCCTCGCCAAAGAATAGAAGTTATAAAAAAAGGTGAGGAACTAATTATATCCGGTTTTCGTGAAGATGAAAGTGACTTGGAGTTGAGAAGCATCTCGAGGAACACGAAGGAAGTGATTGAGTAGAGTACTGGAGGATGGCCATGGTGGTGTAGCGGCAACATAAGGGCCTGTGGCGCCCTCGTCCCGGGTTCGATTCCCGGCCATGGCCCTCCAGAGAGTTAAACGTGATTAATATGAATTTAGATACCCCAAGAGGAACAAGAGACCTTCTTCCGAACGAAACCTACGTGCGGAACGAGGTATACAGGAAGATTCGGGAAGTGTTCGAGTCATACGGATACGGTGAAGTTGAGACCCCCGCCTTCGAGAACTTCGAGTTGCTAGCAGCGAAGTCCGGCCCGGAGATAGAAGAGGAGATCTACGCATTCGAGGACAAGGGAGGAAGGAAACTTGGCCTGAGGTTCGATCCAACCGTACCAATAGCCAGGATAGTCGCTTCAGATCCATCAAAACCCAAGCCGATGAAGTACTACTACATAACGAGGATGTGGAGGTATGAAAAACCTCAGCAGGGACGATGGAGAGAGTTCTGGCAAGCAGGATGTGAATTGATAGGACCAAGTAGCGTTGAAGCCGACGCTGAGATGCTCAAGTTGACTCAGGAGTGCTTGAAGAGAGTGACCAACACGGAGTTCGTTATCAAGATAAATTCACGTGAAGTCATGGATGAACTCGCAGCAGAAGCAGGGGTGAAGGAAGAGGATAAGGACGAGGTATTCAGAGCCCTGGATAAACTGGATAAGAAGACTCAGAAGGAAGTTGAAGATGAATTAATTGAGAAGAACGTGGATCTGAATGGATTCAGAACCATGTTGATGAAGATAGAGAAGGGGGAAGTGAACTGTGAATCCGAAGAGAGGCTGATGAAGATAAAGCGAAAAGCCGAGGAGATGGGTGTGAAGAACCTTGAAGTGGACTACTCCATCATGAGAGGACTTGACTACTACACCGGATTCATATTCGAAACACTGGTGAAGGGCTCGGAGCAAATAGGGTCAGTTTGCTCGGGAGGACGCTACGATTCACTCATAGGCATATATGGAAAGGAAGATGTTCCAGCGACCGGTTTCGGGTTGGGTGTGGATCGCTTGCTTGAAGTAGCTGGAATAACGGAAACAAGTTCAAGCAACCCTTCACAAGCAGACTTCTACATAGTCCCCGTGAACGATTCTTCGCGGAACGAAGCCCTAAGGTTAACCCAGGAGCTCAGGGAAAAAGGCTTCAGGGCAGACACTGATCTAATGGAAAGAGGCTTATCGAAGCAGATGAACTACATAAACTCCCTGAAAATACCTTACGCTCTCATCATGGGCCCGAAGGAGATAAAGAATTCAGAAGTGACGCTGAAGAACATGGAGACCGGTGAACAGATTAAAGTGAAGAGAAGTTCCCTCACGGAGAAACTCAGGGACCTTAAGAATTAACTGGAGATCATCGAAGATGGATATGGATGAATTGAAGAAGAAGATAAGCGAATGCACTAAATGTAGGCTACATGAAGATCGGGATAAGACCGTTCCCGGTGAAGGCCCACTGGATGCAGACATAATGCTTATAGGCGAAGGCCCTGGTGCTGATGAAGATGCTCAAGGAAAACCATTCGTTGGTTCCGCTGGAAAGAAGCTCAATGAGTGCCTGGAGGGAGCTGGTTTGAAGAGAAAGGATGTTTTCATAACTAACACAGTTAGGTGCAGGCCACCTAAGAACCGTGATCCCAGGAAAGACGAGTTAGATGCCTGTGACCCTTACACTCAGAAAATGATTGAACTTGTTAATCCTAAAGTGATTGGTTTACTGGGAAGGATTCCTACCCTTCAACTTACTGGTCAGGGGACAGTTGGTAAAGCTAGAGGAAAACAGATCACGGTGAAAGGAATGACTTATATCCCTACTTTTCACCCCGCTGCCTTGATCTACGATAGCTCGAGGAGAGAAGTTCTGATAAATGACCTTAGGAGTATGAAAGAGTACGTTGAGATGGAGAAGAAGAGCCGTCAAACTGTTCTTTAGTTCTACTGTATGTAGTCAAGTGGGCTCTTGGTTGCGTTGGTTCCTGGTATTCGTGGGTTTCCTGGGCTTGGGCCGTGTGTTTGCTTCATCTTCTCTATTGCTTCTTTGACTTCGTTCTTTTTGTCTTCAAGTTCAGAGTAGTCTATCTTTATGCCTAGTTTTTCTTCGAGTACTTTTAGGACGAACTTCGCTGAGTTGGGGTCCAGTACTTGTCCGTGTGTTTCTCCCATGAGGCAGATTCCTTTTATTCCTTCTTCTTTTCCTATTCCTAGTAGTAGTCCCGCTGCGCCTGCTATTGCTCCGCCTCTGCTGAACTTCACTAGTTTTTTGTATTTCTTCTTTACTTCTTTGTGTGTGACTGCTCCGAGCACGTTAGGTTCTTCCTTGAGTTTACCTACTCCGTAGCCACCTAGTGTGTAGATGAAGTGTACGTCGAGTTCCTTCATGGTTTCTATTACTTTTTGAGATAGTTCGTGTTGTCCTTGCGGTGTTACTCCTTGTTCTCTTCCACCTAGGAAGACTAAGTCGCTTTTTCCTTTCTTGGTTTTGTGTGCGTATAGGTAGTTCTTTCTGAGTTGTACTACTGAGTCTTTGTTTATGTCTACTTGTGGTTTGAAGTGCGGTGAGGTTATCTCTATGAACTTCTCTGGTTTAAGTTGCTCTATGAGTTGGTCTACGCAGAGTTTTCCTACCATTCCTACTCCTGGTAGTCCTTCTATGAGTATTGGTTTCTCCAGTTTCACGTCTTTGAGTTTCCTTAGGCGTGTTTGCATCTTTTCACCTGCCCTTCTTCTTGAAGGTTACTTGTCCGCCTTCTTTCTCTATTTTTTCCTTTAGTTCTTCGGTTATTTGTGTTATTTTTTCTTCTGCTTCTTTGTAGTCTTTGGCTTCGATCATTAGTTTGTACTTGGGTGCTGAGATGTACTCGAGTTTGGTGTTTTCTTGTTTGTCTATTTTTTGGAGTGCTTTTTTCACTGTTTCCAGGCTGTTTCCTGTTTCTAGTTTTACGTTTAGTTCTCCTTCTATCGTGACTTTTTTGGGTGCCACGTTCTTCTTTGCGAACTCGATTAGCTTGTCTTTCCATTCTTTTGATATGTCCAGTTGCTCGAGTGTTTCTTCTCCGTATGTGGATATTTCTTCGAATACTACGAAGGGGTCTCCGTAGGTGATTATGAGTTTTTCGAGTACTTCTTCTTTTCCTTCTTTGGGTTCTTTGTTCATTTCTTCTAGTAGTTTGTCTAGGACTTTTCTTGTTCTTTTTGTTCTTCTCCATATGTTCATTTTTCTCCTTATCTGCGTGTCGGAGACGTCTTTCAGTGATAGGTTTATGGAGTTTTTGTCTTGGTCAACGTTGAGTACTTCTGCTACTCTTGTTTCTCCTTTTGATACGTGGCTTCTTATGTTTTTTACCCAGCTTTTTGTTACGTTGCTTATGTGTATGAATCCTTCTTTGTCTTCGTATTCCAGTATGTCTGCGACTGCTCCGTAGTCCATGATTCTTTTTATCTTAACTACGAGTAGCTCTCCTCTTTTAGGCCATTTTTTATCCAAGTTAAAAACCTCGTTGGTGGATTTGTTCACCTTTTTTCAGGTGTTTTATCCTAGTATTTCTTTTATCTTCGTCTTTATCTTTGCTTTTCCGCCTGTTGATTCCGCTATGAGTTCGTTGCATTTTTTGCAGTGTATGTTTCCTGCTGCGGATCCGAAGATAACTTGGTTTTCTCCGCACTTGGTGCACTCTACTTTTAGGAATCGTGATCTTGGCTTTGGGTACTTGTATTCCTTCATTTATTCACCTATCTCTATGTTTTTTCTTGATCTTGGGTACTTTCTTTCTTTTTTCTTTCCGCATTCTCTGCATTCTAGTAGTACTACTTGTTTCTTGCTTTGTTTTACTGGGTCTACTTTTTCACCTATCTTCGAGGTGTATCCCTTTTTTCTTCTGTCGAACCTTCTTTGTCCTATTGACATGGTTCTTCTTTTTCCTTTGTGGATTCTTTTCACGGCTTGCTGTGTGTGTGTTCTGCATTTCTTGCAGTATGTTCTTATTTCTCTAGGTATCTTCATCTTCTTTCACCTTTTCTGCTAGTCCTTTCTCGGAGAGTATTTTTGCTTGTTTCTCCGGTATTCTGACTTTCGTGTTTGGTTGGTATGGTCCCAGTTTCTCTAGGTTGTGTGATACAAAACTAGGCACTTCCTTTAGTATTTTGACCATCACTTTATTTAACTCTTGGCTACTGCTCTTTGTTTGTTCCTCGGTTTTTTCTTCTTCTGTTTGTTGTTTTTCCTTTGTTTCTTCTTTTTCCTTCGTCTCTGGTTTTGTGTGTGTTCCCATGAGCATGTTTTTCAGGAAGTTTCTTTCTTTTTCTATTAGTTCACTTATTTCTTGGAAGATCTTTTTTTCTCGGTCTACTAGGTGGTACTTGGGGTTTGTTTGTTGTGTTTCTTTTAGTGCTCTGGTGATTATTTTTCTTTCTCTTCTTTTGTGTAGGTCTTTGGCTATCTTCCTGATGTTGTCTAACTGGTTTTTTGCTTCGTAGTCCATGCTTTCTCTGTATTCTTGTTCTTTTTGTTTTATGAGTGATTCTAGTTCTTCGTAGAAGTTTTCCGGTATCTCTGTTAGTTTGGCTGTGTTTTTTTCTCTTCTTTGGTGTTTTCGTAGTTGTTCGTAGTCCATTTTATCTCCTTTCACCATCTTGGTTCCGCGTAGCCTTTGCATACGAAGAAGATCGCTGCGTATTCAGGTAGTTCTAGTGTTTGTTGTGGGTGATATGGCCCGAAGTTCTGTTGGTTTAGCTTTGTCTTTGGTACTTCTTTCAGTATCTTTATTTCTTGTTCTTTTTCTTTAAATATCACTGCGTCTTTGAAGGGGTTGAATTTTTTTATGTTTTTTACTTCTTTGCAGAGGAGTCCTGATCCTCCGTGTATTGTTCCCGGTGTTCTTATTAGTCTTGAGGTGTCTATGGTTACTGATGTGTCTATGGGGGCTGTTAGGTTGACTATTTTTTCGTTTAGGACTTTTTTCCATAGGGTTTCGGGTCC
>PWMI01000035.1 GCA_003558235.1 Candidatus Iainarchaeum sp. | reverse complement strand
AACCGTCTCAGAAAAAGGAATAATCAACTACTACGGATGGGAAGGAGACGACGACATCGGAATCAAATTCCAAAACCTAGAAAGCGACCACTACTCCTATGGACACACCCACTGGTTCGGATGGGTAGTAATAGGAATCATAATAGTAATCTTAATAATCCTAACCGGTGGAATTTTCGGAAAAGTGCTAGTTTCTTCAGTGCTCGGCCCATCACTTGCATCAGCGCTTGGGCTTGGTGTATCATCCCTTGCAATAATAGGATCAATAGCAGCAATAGTAGGACTTATTGCAGCAGCGATCACTGGAGCCCTTGGTTCCGCTGCAAGATGGATACACTGCGGAGCCAGATCCTTATGGCCCGGCTCAGATGGATGTTCACTAGATCGATACATAGATGACGCAGTAATCGGCTTAGAACCATCAGGACCCGGAGCAGACACAGTAAACAACATACAATCAAGCATACAGAAAATAGAGAACTCCCAAATAGCAGCAACCAACATAATCGTCCCCGTAAAAGAAATGAACAAATACTACCTCAACGAATACCTAATAAACAAAGGACTAGAAGGAGAAGAAATAAACGAAGTCATCCACGTAGTAGACGACGAAGGAGAATACTCCCACTGCATAATCTCCCCCTCATACGGATACATAGACGGAGACACCTCAAAACCCCTACAAGGAACCCTACAAATAGTCAACGCAACAGCCAACGAATCAATGATAATACCCGGCGAAACATACAAATTCACAATAGAAAACAACCCATTCCACGACCAAAAATTCGCAATAACCGCGCAAAAACTAACAGAAAACATGGACGCAGCACAATTAATAGAACATCTAGAAGAAAAAGTAGCAATAGGAGACCAAATGGGTCCATGCGTATCAAGCAGAACAAGCACACCCCTAAACTACCGAATACTCAACCTAGCACTAGAACCCCCCGAGGCATTAAGAACCGGAGACATATACACCCCTTCACCCGTATACGAAGGAGGACCACACGCAGGATACTGGGCAGAACAAGAACTAGACCTATACTGCGCACCAGGAGACAGCCTCGCAGGCAGCAACAGGGATATAAATAGTTACACCATCCCAGAAGAAGCCTGGGAAGAAATAGATGGCATAAACACATGCCAAGTAAGTTCAGAAAACTACGTCAACAGAATGGTACCCTGTGGACCCGGGAAAGCAGCACCAGTACTACACGTCTGCGTAGACACAACAAAACAAATATCATGCCAAATAGGATCGATATACAATCCAAACACAGGAAAATGCATGATGACCTACTAAAACCACTTTCTTTTTAAACTTTCTACCCCTAGTACTACACATGATAACCGAGATACTGTCACTAACACCGCAAGTAGGAATACTAGAGCTAATCATGATAGCCATTCGAGTGATAGTGCTCATATTCATAGTCAAGTGGGTGAGAGAAAGAATAACCGGATCAACAGCAGCAACCCTCATCACCATCGTACTAAGCTACTTCATACTCTTCCACTGGGCCAGCTTCTGGATACCAATAGTACTACTCCTAATCGTACTGCCACACGGACCACTCAACATAATGTTCGACCTGGCACTAGGTGGAGGAGGAGCTAGTGAAGGATCAATCAAGAAAAAGAAAGCCTCCCAGAAAAAGAGAAGAATGACCGCACAGAAGAAGAGAAGAGTAGCATGAAAAGGAGGAATGAAGGATGAAAGCAAGTTACATGAAGATACTGATAATAGGTTTTCTCATAAGCCTACCCGTAATGCTAGCAGTAATCTTTCCACAGTTCAAATGGATCTTCTTCCTAGTAGTCGCAGTCGAAATATACGCGGTAGTAAGCAGAATACTACACGGAGCAATGGCGCTAGTGGTATCAGGAATCCTCATATACGTGTTCTATCAACTATGGTGGCTAATCGCCCCCCTATTCATGCTTTACTGGATAGCAGGAAGCCTAGGATTCGGAATGATCATATCAACAATAATCTTCGGAATCAAAGGAAAACACTAAATAAAGGTAATGTAACAATAATGTAGAGAGTGAACAAAATGCCTGACCTATGGAGCGACCTGAGACTAGCATTCACAATAATCGCATTCATCTTCCTAGTCAAGTGGTCAATGGACACACTCAAACACAAAACACTGGGAGTCATACTCGCAGCAGTCATAGCATACCTAACATTCTACAGACATTTCATACTACTAGTACTAGTAGTAGTATTCTTCTTCGGATACCCACTATTCGAAGGATTCTACGAAGCCGTAAGCGAAGACAAATAATGGAGATTGAAAAAAAATGGATCCACTCTCAGCAGCCATACTAGTATTCCTAGTATTCATAGCATACAACCAAGGAGTACTCTTCATAGCCATAGGGCTACTCATAATCTACCTAATAATCTCAAGGGACCTATGGGGATTCATAATAGCATCAGGAGGCATCGGAGCGATAGAGATACTTGAGATAAAAGAGTACTGGTTCGTGGTGCTAGCAGCAGTAGTAGCGATAATCCTACTGAAGGAAAAACTCAAGTCAAAGAAAAGCTCCTCCTCAGACATACTAAGCCTACTGGACAGCTACTGAGAAAAACTACTTCTACCAGAGAAAATGCAAAAACATTACCTTTATAAAGTGTAGTGCAAATAAACTACAACAGTAGTGTGTGCTACGCAGAAGGAGGAAGAGAAATGGATCCAATACAAGTCAGAATGCCGATCGAACTCAGAAAAAGACTCGACAAAGAAGTCGACAAAGGCATGTACACAAACAGATCGGAAGCAATAAGATCAGCCGTAAGAAACCTCATAAAAAATGAAGGTGTTCAAAAATGAATAAAGTACCAATCATAATGCTAACAGGAGCACTAGCCTCACTTTACATAGGGATAATAGAACTAGCTCTACTCATGGGACTAGGGACAGTAGTGACAGCCAAGACCCTTTCAGAAGGAAAAACAGGTAGTAAAAGCTCCAGCAAACCCAAAGTAAAAGTTCAGCCCATAAAGATCAAGAGAACCTGGGATAAAAAAGTCAAGTCAATCTACCCAGAGAAGATGGTAATAGACCTAAAACCACCGAGAACCGGACTATCCGGAGATAGGCTCGAAAAAGGAATGGGTTTCCTAGGAAAATCCATAGGATCCACCATCAAGAAAGCAAGAGGAGGAAAAAAAGATGAAGACTGAGCTGGTAGGAGTAGCACTAGTAGCAATACTAACAGGAATCTACCTAGGAATGGTGGAAGTAGCGATACTCATAGGAATAGGCATGATAGCGATAGCAGGATACACCCCACGAGCCAGCAGGAAAAGCGTCAAAAAAACTGAAGAAGAGGAAACAATACTTCACCCAGTAGCCTACGAAGATGCTGGAGACCCCCCTTACCTATACCCAGAAAGAGGAAGCATAAAAGTCTACCCCAAAGGAAAAGAAAGGAAGACCACCGCCCAAAGCATGAGTGAATCCGGTGGAATGATGTTAAAAGGCATCACGAAGGGAGTCCTGAAGCTCCTGAAGTAGGTGAAACAAATGGAAATGAGCAACGTGTTAATAGTGATGGTGATAGGAGCCTTCCTGTACCTAGAAGGCCACGTATTCATAGCACAAGGAGTAGTTGCATTAACACTAGCAGGAACCCTGGCTTCAAAACTGAAGACAAAGGAAAAAAAACCAAAGAAAAACCCGGGTGTGGAGATGCTCGACCCCATAGAGATAGAAACAATAAGAAAACCCCCCTACAGAATACCTAAAAGTATGGACATCAGTTTAAGCCCAAACAAAAAACCAAGCACACCACAAACAACCAAAGCACTGAAAGCATCACCGTTGGGAATGATGGGCAACGCACTAGGAAAAAGAATCCGTAAAAAAGGTGACTAAAATGACCAAACACATACTAATTCAAAGCAACCCCCCAGAAGACGATGAAGTCGGGGAACACCCTCTACTGCCCAACCCCCTAGAAGAAGTACCTGTTCACTACGGAGAGGACTCGGAGAAAGTTGATCCATACGGGAAAACAGATACCGGTGAACTGAAAACCGGGAACATAGGGATACTGGACAAGCTCTTCGTGGGACTCCCCGTGAAGATGATGAAGAATGATGAGGAAGGGTGACCCCCTACTACCTCTTTTTACCCTTTTTCCGACTTAATTCGGTTAAAACCCTTTTGTTCACATCGAGGACCTTCTCCTCGATATCTGCCAACGCGGATAACCTGTTCTTGACTTCCCTTAACTGCTCAAATATCTCTTCATTAGTAACCCTTCCTATTTCTCCCTCTGTTTTACCTCTGCTTTCTTCGCCTTCCTTCTCCCCTGTTTCTCTTTCTTGATCACCTGAATCCTTTCTCGGTTCTTCTTCTCCTACCTCACGCATCTCCTTATCTATCTCTTCCATCTTAGCCGTTATCGGTTCAAGACCCTTGCTGACCTCCTCTATCCTTCGCTCCAACTCTTCTTCGTCCTCTTCTTCATCCTCCTCTTCATCCTCCTCTTCACCCTTTTCCACATCTTCGCTTCCTTCATCTTCCTTTTTCTCCTGCTTTTCATCCCCTTTCTTTTTTTCTTCCCCTTCTTCTTCCTTCCCTTCCTCGTTTTCTTTCTCTACTTCCTTCTTCTCTTCCTCTGTAGCCTCTTCCTCTTCGGATCTATCCAAAACATGTTTTATCTCTTCTTTATCAAAGTCAAGTTGCTTGAGGTTCTTAACAACTTCTGAATTGGACATACCACTCTTCTTCATAGAATTAACTATCTTAATTATGTTCTTGATCTTTTCTTCATCCATAGTAACGGCTCCATGAACAGACAGGGTTTAAGTTTATTAATACAAAGTCAGTTAAATAAGTTAAGGTCTAAGTGACTTTGGTATAATGAACTTAATATGAGATGGAGAGGAGTAGCATGGAACTAGATTTTCCGAGGGGCCCGTGGAAGCAGATATTTGAAGGTAACTGGTCAGAGACCCACCTGCATCTATTCAGGAACCCCGAGAAGTACACTTTAACAGTAGTAGAGGACGTTAATGAAAAAGGTGAACTGGGGGGACTAGTTCTATTTCTTAATAAATACTTCCTCGTATCAGGAGACATCTCTCAACTCAGCACGGAACTAGAAGGATACTCGATGGTGTTCGAGGAAAACTTTCCAACGAAAAAAGGAAGGTTCCTAGCGCTATCCACCGGTCCAAAATACGCTCTCCCAGAACCCAGCAAGGTAGATGAAAAGGTAGAGGAGATGTTCCACATAATCAAGGAAAGAAACAAGAAGTTCTATGAACTCAGTAAAGTGTATGGAGTCGATGCCACAGAACTGAAGAACGCTAGCAAAGAAAAGGAAAGGCTCCTTTTCAACAGACCCATACTACTACCCGCTACATTGATGGGGAAAGAAGCAGAAGAGGTAGAGATCAAGGGAAACAAGGTTCTCCTAGGGAGAAACATAAACGGAAACAAAGCGGAAGAAGTGATAAATTCATTCAAATCAACGGTGGTAGTGGGTGGAGAGAGCAGAGAAAAAGCATTCCATGTCCTACTTGAAAACTGCGTCCTATCCGGAGTCACAGGAGTAATCTTCGATGATACACACGAGTACGATAATTTAAGTTCCCCAAACGTTCAGTTTCCCCACCACAAGTACCCTGAGCTACAGCCGATAGGGATGCCCGTGAGAAACCTTCACCCTGGAGAAGTTCAGATCAACCTCAACCACCTTGATAAAAAATCCTTCAGGGAGATAATAAACATACCTGAGGGAGATGAAGAGTACCAAGGGAAGAAAGCAACCGAGTTGATAGATGAAGTCATAATCAACGACAAGAAACTGGAGTCCCTAAAGGACATAGAAGAAGAAATAATGACCATAGAAGAAGATGTAGAAGGTTTTCAGAGATACAGAGCCATAAGGATGATTAAGGTCCTCAACCAAGTTTACCCTGACTTCATGGGTGGAGAAACAGACCTAAAATCACTCATATCTACGTACCTTCAGTCAATGGGAACAATAATAAGGATAGATACCTCTGCACTACCCAGCAACATGAAAAAAGCATTGGTGTACTCATTCACGAATACCATACTACTAGAGAACAAACGAGAGGGATTCAAAGAGAGACTCAGAACAATCATAGCATTACCAAACGGAAAACCCTACGTTCCAAAGAAAGTGACTCAAAGACTCCAAGAAAAACTACTTGAAGTTCTAACGGAAGCCAATACCTACGGAATAGGGTACGCTGTAGGCATAAATAACAAGATAGATATCTACCAACCCATCCTAGGTGAAGCGAATGTCCTGATGGAAGAGGTTTCGGAAAACGAGTTCGCAGTCAAGACCTCTGACAAGAAACCGTATCGCGTGCACTTGAGACCCTACTTAACAAGTTAAAACTAGTTCTTGGAGTCCTTCTTGATCTTCTTCGAGATCTCCTCATCTACCAATCTAACTATCTCCTTCGAAGTCAGGTACTCCACAGGATTTAGGGTATCCATCACATACTGCACTTCACTCAATTTATCCTCAAAGTCCCTCATCATTCTCTTATTATCCTTAACTTCATCCCTAAGTTCCTTTAACCCCTCTTTGATTTCCTCCAGACCCTCAAAGGAAACCTCTTTATCTTCCAACTTTTCTTGATTAATGTTTGACGTTGTAACTCCCTTATTGATAAGATCCTCAACTTTCTCCCTCAACTTCTTAATCCTCTTGTTGTTACGAGTCACAGTTTTAGCTAAAATCCTTTCATTCTTCTCGATTATTTTTAGTCTCTGAGCTAAAACACTCATCTTAGAATCAAAGGCCCTGAAGTGACTCCTGCTCATGCCTCCCTGCTCTCCCTCATTTGCTCTAGCCATAGTAATCCTCAAATAAACGTTTAAATGACTTAAGTGTTTAAACTATAAAAAAGCAAAGGTAAAGTGGTCAAGTGAAAGGATACATACTAGATCTGAAGAAAAGTGAGAACGAAAACGAAGTGAAGATAGCGTTCGTTGAAGACAAAGAAACCCACGTACTCCGAGAAGACTTCAAAAAATACTTCTATCTACTTCCCCAAGGAGAAGCGAGAGAAAAGCTTAGTCAACACGAAGAAGTGGAAAAAGTGGAGGAAGTGGATAAAAAACAAGGGAAAGCCTTGAAGATAACCCTGAAAAACTGGGACTCCACCCAAAAAGTAAGGGACTACATAGAGGAAAAAGAACTAGGTGAACCAAGGGAACACCAGTACCCTGGGGTGTACAGGTACTTGATCGACAGGAACCTCTATCCCCTAACTTACTATCAAGTTGAAGTTAAAGGGGAAGAAGTAGGGAAATTCATTGAAGTAAGTGAACTCAGGAACGAAGTACCTGCGCTCAGCAGATGTGCGTTTGACATCGAGCTGGACACACAGGGAAAACCGGACTCCGAAGTGGATCCAATCATAATGATATCCTACAAAGACGAAGAAGACGAAGAAGTATTCTACTGGACGAAGGAAAAAGGAACTGAACTCGAAACGATAGAGAACTTCCTCGAAAAACTGGAGAAGAAAAACAAGCAAGTGATAGAAGGATACAACTCAACCAACTTCGATTGGCCCTACCTACAACAAAGAGCACACATCAACCAAGTAAAACTAGACCTAGGAATAGACGGATCAAGCGTGAAGGTGAACAAGAGAGGCTTCGGTTCAACCGCAAAGATATTCGGAAAACTCCATCTAGATGCATACAAAGGTGTGGAGTTCCTAACATCGATAGGCGCCCTGAGACTACCGAAGAACACTCTCGAAGTGGTTTACGAAGAACTCTGTGGAAAAGAAAAAACAGACATAGATCACCTAGAGATACCAATCTACTGGAAAGAGGGGGGAGAAAAACTAGAGAAACTAAAAAAATACAACTTAGAAGACTCAGTAGCCGCTTACGAAATCTCTGAGCAAGTACTACCACTATACCAAGAACTAACCAGGTTGATAGGCCTACCACCCTACGAAATAACCCGTCAAAGCACATCAAACATGGTCGAGTGGCTCCTAGTTAGAGAATCATTCAAATTCAATCGATTAGTACCACGGAGGCCCACAAACCAAGAGATAAGAGCCAGACGCATGAACCCCATAAAAGGAGGCTACGTAAAAGCCCCCGAAACAGGGCTACACGAAGACCTAGTGGTCTGTGACTTCAAGAGCCTCTACCCAACCATTGTGATCTCGAAGAACATAGGTCCACAGACCCTATGTGAAGATGAAGGATGCAAGGAAGAACACCACGAATCACCAAACGGGCAGAGATTCCATAAAAACGGGGAATCCCTCGTTCCACAAGTAGTAGAAAAGCTAGTGGAAAACAGAGACAAAGTAAAAAAAGAAATAAAAGAAACCAAAGACCCCGAAAAGAAAAAAAGATTAGAGTACCGTTCACAAGCACTCAAAATAATAGCGAACTCAACCTTCGGCTACCTAGGTTACCCGAGAGCCAGATGGTACTCCAGACCCTGCGCAGAAGCAATAACCTCGTGGGGAAGACAATACATAAAGGAAACAATCAAAAAAGCAGAAGAAGAAGGTTTTAACGTAATCTACGGGGACACCGATGGATGCTTTATTAAATTAAAAGACAACCAGTCACTCCAAGACCTAAAAAAATGGTTAAAAGAAATCAATAGAGAACTACCAAGCGCAATGAACCTTGAATACGAAGGATACTACCCAAGAGGACTATTTGTATCCAAGAAAGGAGGGACCGCAGCCAAAAAAAAGTACGCATTACTAAGAGACGACGGAAAACTCGAAATAAAAGGCTTCGCATTAGTAAGAAGAGACTGGGCCCCAATAGCCAAAAAAACCCAGAAAGAAGTTATAAAAAAAGTCCTTGAAGAAGGGAAACCCGCAAAAGCAGTTGAACTAGTTGAAAACGTTGTTAAAAAACTTAGGAACAAAGAAGTGGACACAAAGGACCTCGTGATACACACAACCATGAAGAAAAACATAGACAACTACAACTCAATAGGCCCCCACGTAAAAGCCGCTAAAAAACTGGAGAAAGAAGGATACAAAGTGACCGCAGGCACAGTAATAGGCTACGTAATAAAAGAAGGAAACCAATCAATATCCCAAAGAGCACAACCAATACAACTAGTGAAAAACAAAGACTACGACAGCAACTACTACATAGACAACCAGGTGATACCCGCGACGATGAGAATCCTGAAGGAACTAGGTGTGAAAGAAAGTGACCTGAAAAACTCGGGGAAACAATCAGAACTGGGGAAATGGACGTGAAGAAATGGAAGAAGAAGAAAAATACATAAAAGCCGGAAAGATAGCCTCAAAAGCAAGGGAAAAATCCCGTGAAATAATCTCAAAGAGTACCACGTACCTAGAAGCCGCCGAGAAGATAGAAGCATACATAGAAAAAGAAGGAGGAAAACCAGCTTTCCCAGTCAATCTATCAGTAAACAATGAAGCAGCCCACTACACCCCAAACCAAGAATCCAAAAGAGAATTCAAGAACGATCAAGTGATAAAAATAGACATAGGCGTTCACGTAGATGGATACGTTGGAGGAGACACGGCTTACACACTTGATTTGACGGGAGAAAATGAAGACATTGTAAAAGCTAGTGAAGAAGCCCTTCAAAACGCTCTTTCGATGGTCAAAGTAGGAGTAGAAACGAGGGAAATAGGGAAAGAAATACGTGAAACAATCGAATCAAAGGGATACAAACCCGTAAGAAACCTCACAGGACACGGACTGGGAAGATGGAAAACACACATGCCCCCAACGATACCAAACATAGAGATAGACAAGAAAGAAAAACTGGATGAAGGACAAATAATAGCCATAGAGCCCTTTGCTTCAACCGGAAAAGGCATGGTGAAGAGAGGGACCTACGAAGAGATCTACGCGTACGAAAGAAAGATTGGAACAAGGAACAGAGTCGCTAGGAAAATCCTAGAACACATCGAGAAGGAGTACAAGACACTACCCTTCGCCAAAAGATGGATCTCAAAAGACTTCAATCAACTAAAGTTCAACTTCGCCCTCAATCAATTGATTCAACAGGACTCATTAATAAGTTACCCCGTGTTGAAAGACGTAGCGGGATCCATAGTCTCACAGGCAGAGCAAACCGTGATAGTAGAGAAAGATGGATGCAAGGTGATAACAGAATGAAGATAGATAAAAAAACACTCCCGATCGCAATACTCTCCTTCACAACCCTGAGCATGCTCTGGATATATCTCTACAGTATGACGGGAATCTCATTTGACCATGCGTTCAACTTAGTATCCCTAATTGAACTGATAAACCTTAAAACAACGCTAATCCTCCTAGCAACTGGATTAGTACTAGCAAAAGCAATAATAGTACTCAACTACTTCAGAACAAAACTGAGCAAAGAAGAGATACTGCTAAGCTGTTTGGTGGGCTCGATCACCCCCCTAATAGCGCTTTACCCACTATTCACCGACAAATCCGCATTTCTAATCATGATGATGTTCTACCTCACAGGGACCACCCTACTGATACACTTCCCAAGCAGCAAAGAAAGAAAAAAGAGCAGACTAAAAGCCCTCAAAGTCGGGTGGGACAATTCAAAGAAGCTAATATACCTCCTGGCAATAGGAGCCTTCTTCACAGGCACCTTCCTAACATTTTTAACATTAGAAGAAAGACAGGAACAGTTCAAAACAGGTATAATAGATGCAACGCAGCTACAAGTGGCTCAGATGAACTTAACGCGCATGCTGGAAGACGAAGAAGGTGGGCTTGAACTGAATCTATCGAGGGAATGGTACGAGGAGAACATTTTCATTCCAGAGATCCTTCCTGAGTACAACAGATCACTAATGGAGCTGTACGGCGTGACCTGGGAAGACTTACCTCCTGAAACCCAGGAGCAAGTGTTCAATGAAACCTATGAAACCTTCAAAGAGAGTTACGGAGATGGAGGTTTAATGGAAAACCTCCAATCAACACTCGGAGAATCCATGCAGGAAGAGATACAGGAAAGAGTATCTGAAACAATGGGAGAACAACTCTTCGAGGAGATACCAATGTTCAAAGCAATGTTAGACTTCTTACCCATAATAATTGGGTTAGCGATAAGCTCCTTCGTCGTGATGTATGGCCTGTTATTCGTGTTGCCCTTCTGTGCAGTAATAAATTCGGCACTACCTAGACCCGAAAAGAAAAAGAAGAACAAAAAATAAAAGGAAACATGAAAACACCCAAATAATCAAAGAAAATAGAAGGGCCCGTAGCGCAGCTAGGACAGCGCGGCTGGCTTCGGAGAAGCTTTTGAATAAATTAAAGGCTTCGCGGAAACCAGTAGGTCGTGGGTTCAAATCCCACCGGGCTCGTTAGAACTAAATAATACTTAGTAGTATGCAGGGATGACGGAGCGGTCAAACGTGATGCGTTCAGGGCGCATTGGCTTAGAGCCCCAGTAGCCCACGGGTTATGGGACGAGAAATGCCTTCAAGGGTTCGAATCCCTTTCCCTGCATTTAAAAGAACAAGTAAAAACAGGTGTAGCAACTAAAAATCACTCAACCTATCTTTTATTTAAATCATTCCTCCCTAATTTTTAGTGTAGGATTCAAGTGGTGAAAAGATGAAGGAAAACAAAAAGGGCTTTCTACTGGTAATAGAGGGCATAGATGCTTCAGGTAAAGCGACGCAAGTTAAAAAGATAGTGGAGAGACTGGAAAAAGAAAATGAAGACGTTGAGTACATAAAGTTTCCTAGATACGATTCTCAGTTTGGTTCCCTTGTAGGAAAGTACCTGCGTGGAGAGTTCGGTGAAAAAGAAGAGGTTCCCGTAGAAGTGAGGTGTTTACTGTACACACTTGACAGATACCAGTTCAAGGAAGAGATCAAAGGTTACCTGCGTGAAGGAAAGATAGTTGTCTCGGACAGGTACCTCGAATCAAATATCGCTTATCAAACTGCAGAGCACATTGGAAAGGATAGAAAAGAGTTAATCTCCTGGATAGAGGATGTAGAAAGTAGACTTCCTCAGTCGGATCTGGTTATCTTTTTAGATGTTTCCCCAAAGGAAGCTTACCATCTTCACGATCAGAAAAGCCTCAGGGAATACATGGGAAACGATGAAAGAGACATCCATGAAGCCGTGTCCGATTTTCAAGAGAAAGTTTACGAGAACTACTTGAAGTTAACATGTGAAAAGGAACACTGGGTCAAGGTAAACTGCGTTGAAGACGGAAAGTTAAGGGGAATAGAGGATATTCATAAAGAACTATGGGAAAAGATAGATAGGGAACTGTTGAATTGAGTCGCCTTGGTAGCTCAGTTGGTAGAGCGTGTCCATGGTAAGGATAAGGTCCTGGGTTCGAATCCCAGCCAAGGCTTTTTAAGGGGTTCTTCTTTATTTTATGATGTTCTCCATCAGTAGTTCTATGGCTATCACTGGTTTTTCCACTCCAAAGTTGTTTAAAACCTTTGGATGTACTTCTCCTACTACTCCAACTTCCCTGCCTCTACTTATTATGCTTGCTCTTCTTCCAGGTATGAATGATGGGTCTCTTGATTTCCTTAGTTCATATGATGCTCCTAGGTTTCTTAGGACTGCGTCTAGGGTTGCTGTGGCTTCGTTGTAGTTTACTTCGTTGTCTGTCTTTGTGAGCGTTAACTTCGTTAGGGTTTTTACTCCTAGTTCTTCTTTTTTGTCTCTGGTCAAGCAGTGCCCTAGTTCGAAGATTTTCTGTGGATACGGTTCATGCTGGTTTTTTGAGAGGTTTTGTAGTACCTGGTGCAGGATGCCCCTTCTGCAGATGGAGTAGTCCTTTGTTAGGGGGTTTTCAAGCTCGACTACTTTGTCTTTTGATCTCTGCATTCTTTCAAAATGGTTTTCTTGGTTGGTTAGGATTGGGTTCTTTACTTCTTGGTACCCGAGGCCCACTACTAGGTTTTTTACTTTTTCTTGTGATTCTCTTTCTTTGTTTGGTTTCGCTGTGGTCGCTACTTTTGGCATGGATGGCGTGATTTTGTCGTAGCCGCACTTCACTGCTACTTCTTCAACTATGTCTATTGGGTGCATTATGTCTGCTCGGTATGGTGGGACTAGTACTTCTCCTTTGTTGTACTCAAAGCCCATTCCTTCCAGGTATTTTTTTATGTCTTTCTCAGTTAGTACTTCTCCTATCAGTTTCTCGATGTACTCTGGTTTTACTTTGATTTTTTCTGGTTCTAGGTTTGGTTTTTTCCCGTCCCCCGTGATTTCTACTGTGTATATTTCTGCTTTTCTTTCTGCTAGTGATGTTGTAACTATGTTTAGTGCTTTCTCTATTGCTTCTTGGTCTGTTCCTGTTACATCGATGAATATGTTTTCTGTTTCCGTTGTTAGTTCGGTTTTTCTTCCGTTTATAACTGGTGGGAAGCTCAGGGTGTATCCTTCTCTGTCGGTTATTACTGGCCACTCTTCGTGATCTTGGAGTATGTCTGCGTATCTTCCTTTTTCGTGTTTTTCCCGTATCTGTTTTAGTGTTAGTTCTTTTTCCCATCCTAGTGGAGTGAAGCTGTACTTGTTTGGGTTGACCTGTTTGTAGGTGAATGGGGGTTTTATTTTGTTTAGATCATGTATGCCTATTGCTATCTTCTTTCTTTCTCTTCCGAATGTTTTGTGTATCTTTTCTTGTACCTGCATGAGTGATCGTAGTGTCTCATCATTAATGTGTACTTCTTTCGCTATAGCTGCAACGATTTTTGGCCTTGCTTTCACGTTTTGTTTGTCTAGTTTTACTCCACTATCTTTTAGGGGGTATTTTTTCATTCCTTTGTCTATTCCCATGTAGTACTTTATTGCTCTGGCGAATCCTTCGGTGCTGAGCATGTCTGGTCGGTCTGGAAATACTTCGTACTCTACTTCTTCTTCGTTTATTGTTTCTAGGTCACACCCTATCATTGGAACTTCGTTTCTGAGTTCCTCTTCGGTGAGTTTTTTTCCCACTAGTTTTTCCAGTGTCTTTCTTTTGAACTGTACTACGGGCATGTTTGTCTCCTCATATGTTTATTTTTGCTTCTCTAAGTAGTGATAGGTCGTTTTTGTAGTAGAAGTTTCTTATGTCTTTTAGGTCAAGGTGCATCATGGCTAGTCTTTCTAGTCCTAGTCCCCAGGCTAGTACTGGTTCTTTTATTCCCATTGGTTCCGTTACTTCTGGTCTGAATATCCCTGCTCCTCCTAGTTCGAGCCATTCATCTTTTTCTTTTACGTAGACTTCTGGTTCAACGGACATCTCTGTGTATGGGAAGTATCCTGGTCTGAATCTTACTTCTTCGAATCCCATCTTTGAGTAGAACTCTTTTAGGTATCCCAGTAGGTTTTTGAAGTTGACTTTTTCTGATGCGACGATTCCTTCTATCTGGGTGAATTCAGGGAGGTGTGAGTAGTCTAGTGTTTCGTTTCGGAATACTCTTCCTACTGAGAATACTTTCGCTGGTGGCTCTATTTCCTGTAGTTTTCTTACGGTTACGGGTGTTGTGTGTGTTCTCATGACTAATTTTTGTGCTTCCTCTTCACTCCAGTTGTATCCCCATCCTTTTGATTCATTGTTTCCTTGTTCGTGTATCTTCTTGACTCTTTTGACTAGTTCTTTGTTCTTCATCTTTGTTTTTCTTGGTTTTTTGAGGAAGAATGTGTCGTGCATTTCTCTGGCCGGGTGGTCTTGTGGTGTGTATAATGCATCGAAGTTCCAGAAGCTTGATTCAACGTAGCTGCCTTCTTCTTCTTCGAACCCCATCTCTAGGAATACTTTTCTCACTTTTTCGATGTAGTAGCTTAGTACGTGTTTCTTTCCGGGGTACTTTTTCTTGCCTACTGCTTCTATGTTGTATTTTTTGATGTTTGCTTTTTTCCATAGTCCTGTTTGAATTAGTTCGGGTGTTAGGTTGTTTATTTTTTCTTTTTCCAGTTGTTTTTGTGCTTGTTTGACTATGTCTTCCCTTATTTCTTCTATTAGGCCTCTTTTAAGCAGTTCCTCTGTTTTTTGCTTGGTTAAGTCTTCTCCTTTGCTTATTTTTTGGAGTGATATTTGTTGAGGGTACTCTTTTGGTTCTTTGTCTACCTGTATCTCCCCTTGCTTTATCTTTATCCATCCTTGTTTTCTTGCCCAGTTTATTGCTACTGCTGGGTTCTGCATTTTTTCCTTGAGTTCTTCCGTAGTTGTTTTTCCTTTTTTAAGGATTTCAAGCAGGTTTTTTTCGGGTAGACCTTCATCTAGGTATTTCTTTCCTTCTTCTGTTAGTTTGTACATGTGGATAACCACTCATCAATGTTTTTTAGTGTTTCACTTGGTTTCTAGTGTTGGGAAGAGTGAGTTCAGGTCTTCTCTTGTTCCGTATGGCCATTCTTCGTCGTATCCTACGTCTGTTGGTGTTTTTAGTTCGTGGAGGAATACTTCTCCTATCTGCATTCCTTGTGTGAGTTTCACGGTGAATGGGCTGGTGTTGTCTATCTCTAGTATCACTGCTCTTGGGTTTGGTACTCCTGATCCAGGGTGTATCAGCATTGCTGATTGGTTTATGGATATCCCTAGTCTTGCTAGTGTGGTTTTTCCGTCTATAAACATTGTTAGGTTTTTAGGTACTCCGAAGGATTCTAGTGTTCTGGCTAGTATGAACTGTCCTGGTGCTATGTCTATTGATTCTCCTTTTGAGAGTTTTTTCTGTGTGAAGTAGTTCGTGTAGTCTTCTTCTTTCAGTGGATCTATTTTTCCTTTCTTCGCTATTGCTACTCTGTCGCTTAGGTGTACCGGTATGCTCGCGGGTTTTAGGGTGTCTGGGTCCCATGGTTGTACTACTAACTCGCCTTTGTCTACTTTTTTCTTTATGTCTATATTTGATAACATGGTTACCTTAGGTTTTTGGGTTAAATAAAGTTACTGGGTGCTGTGTTTTTCTTCGTGGTTTCTTATTGCTTTTTTGAGTGCTTTTAGTCCCAGTAGTGAACAGTGGTGTTTTAATGGTGGGAGATCTCCTAGTTCTTTTATTACTTGTTTCTCCGTTATTTTGAGTGCTTCGTCCGTTGTTTTTCCTTCTACGAGTTCACATATTTTGTCGGAGCTCGCTATGGCTGCTATGCATCCGTATGTTTTGAATCTTGCTTTTTTTATGGTTTTGTCTTCGTCTATTTCTAGGTATACTTTCATGACGTCTCCGCACATTGTGTTTCCGACTTGGCCTACTGCGGTGGTTTCTTCTATCTTTCCCGCGTGTTTGGGGTCTTCGAATCTTTTTATTGTTTCCTCGGTGTATTCCGTCATCTTTATCTCCTCAGTATAGTGGTGATATCTTCCTTAGATTCTCCAGGACTTTTGGGAGAATTTCCAGCATGTGTTCAACTTCTTTTTCTGTTGTTAGTCTGCTTAGTGTTATTCTTATGCTGCTGTTTGCTCTTTCTGGGTCCATCCCCATCGCTGTTAGTACGTGGCTGGGTTCTAGTTTTTTTGATGAGCACGCTGATCCTGTTGATGTGTATACTCCTTTTCTTTCTAGGTATCCTGATAGTGCTTCTCCTTCTACTCCTTTGAAGTATATGTTGATGTTGTTCGGTAGTCTCTTTTCTCCGGTTGGTCCGTTTAGTTTTGAGTTGGGTATCTTGAGTGTTTCTTCTATGATTTTGTCTCTCATCTTCCTCATTTTTTCCACGTGTTCTGGTTTGTTTGCTTGTTCGGTTGCTTTGGCGAAGCCCACTATTCCGTGTATGTTCGGTGTTCCTGATCGAATGTTTTTTTCGTGTCCTCCTCCGTGGTTCAGTGGAGTTATCTTCGTACCTTCTTTTATGTAGATGGCTCCTACTCCTTTTGGTCCGTTTATTTTGTGGCTGTTTATTGTTAGGAGATCTATTTTTTGTTTTTCCACGTCTATCGGGGTTTTGGTGAAGCTTTGGCATGCGTCTGTGTGTAGTAAAACGTTTTTTCTTCGTGTTACTTGCCCTATCTCCTCCATGTTCTGTATTGTTCCGACTTCGTTGTTCCCGTGGATTATCGATACGAGTATTGTTTCATCCGTTATGGCTTTTTCAAGTTCTTCTGGATTCACGAATCCCTGTGAGTCTACTTCTAGGTATGTTACTGTGTATCCTTGGCCTTTCACGAGCCATTTTATTGGGTTTAGGACTGATTTGTGTTCTATTCGTGTAGTGATCATGTGTTTGCCTTTTTCTTTGTTCGCGTAGGCTGCTCCTTTTATGGCTAGGTTGTTTGACTCGGTTCCTCCTGATGTGAAGATTATTTCCTTGGTTTGTGCGTTGATTGATTTAGCTATGGTTTCTCTGGCTTTGTTCATTGCTCTTTTTGCTTTTCTCCCTTTTTTGTGTGCTGATGCGGGGTTGCCGTAGTCTTGTTTAAAGTATGGCTGCATGGCTTCGAGTACTTTGGAGTCTATCCTGGTGGTTGAGCCGCTGTCGAAGTACGCTGTTTGTTCTTCATCCATTTTAACACTCTCCTTTTCCTTTGTATGGGCAGTTTTCAGCGCAGCAACTGGATTTGTGTGCTTCAGCTGCTTTTAGAGCTGGTTCAACTGTCTCTGAAACGGAGTATATTCTTTTTTTACCTTGTTTCTTTGAGTTTATGAGCCTGCATCTTCTCAGTTTTCTTAGGTGGTGTGATACTGCGCTCTGCTCGATTCCCAGTTCCTTTGATATCTGTGTGACTGACTTCGGTTCCTCTCTGAGTAAGTTGATTATCTGAAAACGCGTCTTGTTTCCGAGGTTCTTGAAGAACCTTTCATATGTAATCATGTTCATATGAATAATTGTTCATATATTAATATATAAATACACTGTTTTTCTCGGGAATGCCCTGCATTATTTTTTCTTCAATTCATCCTGTATCTTAGTCGCTATCCACATCTTCTTCATACCATGGGAACTAACATCTATTGTTTCTCCTTTCTTCACTTTCCAATATATCTCTTTTATCCTCTTTTCTTTTTCGGAACCAATTTCCAGAGTACCTTGGCCTCTCTTAAGTTGATTGCAGACTCTCTCTATCAATTCGTCGGGATACCTTTCCTGTATCTTCCTCAGTTTTCTTTCCATCCTCATCTCCTGATTAAAGATATCTTCCCTTCCTCGCTTCCGCTGCATCTTTTTTTCTTGACTACTTTTTTTACCCATTTTCATCTCCAAGTACCTTAAACTCGGAATATTAAAAAACTTACCGACCCCTAAAACAACAATTTCTTAAAAGACCAAACTCAAAAACTAAGTGAATACTTCTGAAAGTCGGAGTAGCTTAGCCTGGTTAGAGCGCTAGACTCATGATCTAGAGATCGCGGGTTCAACTCCCGCCTCCGACACCTTGAACTTCATAATGAATAAACTTTATAACCCGTGAACACGTTGATTACTCATGGCGAAAGAAAAAGTTTTTAATGAATCGATCGATCGAGAAAAAGTCCTTGAAAGATTGAAGAAAGAGAAGAAGGAGAGATCAAGGCTAATAGATCTCTCAGGGGACAAGAGAGGTGACTCATACTTCATAGTCTACCACTTAGAGAGGGAAAACGGAGAGATATTTAACTTGGAGGTTGAGTTAAAAGATAAAAAGGCAGAGAGAGCCATAAGCATCTTTGAGAACGCCGATCTTTACGAGAGAGAGTGCAGGGAGATGTATGGATTGGAATTCGGTGAAGAGATGAAGAACCTGTTCCTTCCGAGTGGAGCGAAGGAACCAACCGTGGAGAAACTACGGGAAGTCATAGAAGGAGGGGAGAGTAATGCATAACCTACAGATCCCGCTTGGATCCTATCACCCCCTGATGAAGGACCCGGAGCACTTCAAGATATACCTACAAGATGGTAAGATAGTGGATACAGACCTATTCATCGGCTACAATCACCGTGGAATAGAGAAGTTAGCTGAGATGAAGACCTACGATAAGCTACCCTACCTCATAGAGAGGATATGTGGAATATGTTCGAACGCTCACAGCTCAGCGATATCTCGTGCAGTTGAGAACGCAGCAGGGATAGAACCCAACAAGAAAGCCAGATACATAAGGAGCGTTGTAGCGGAACTGGAGAGAATTCAAAGCCACCTTCTTTGGTTCGGAACACAGTCACATTCACTAGGATTCGATGAACTGTTCAAAGACTCATTAACCTGTAGGGAACACCCACTAGATCTTCTTGAAAAGATATCTGGAAGCCGAATACACTACGGGCTATCCGAGTTCGGTGGAACCAAGAAAGACATAACCCCGGAAAAACAAGGAGTACTCAAAAAAGAACTGGGAGAAATCAGGGCACTAACCGAAGCAATGAAGGAGGACTTCTCTAGCAACGAGCAGTACACCCATAAACTTGAGAACATAGGGGTGCTCAGTAAAAAGAAAGCAGGAGAAATCGGAGTAGTCGGACCAGTAGCCAAAGCCTCAGGAATAAACCTGGATATGAGGCTTAATGGAGTCAACGGTGCCTACAGCGAGATAGACTTTGAAGCTATAACCAGGAAAAAAGGAGACTGCTTATCCAGAACAGAAGTTCGGCTCGATGATATAATTCAAAGCATAGAGATAATAGAACAATTACTCCCCATACCAAAAGGAAAACACAGAGGAAAAGGAAGGATAGAGATAGATGAACCAATCAAGACCATCGGAAGAGCAGAAGCACCCCGCGGAGAAAACTTCCACTACCTCCACGCAGGAAAGAAAAAACCACTGAGACTAAGGATAAGACCCCCAACGTACGCTAACTTCATGTGCCTACATGAAATGGCTATGAACGGAAAAATCGCTGACGCTCCAGCGATAGTGATCTCGATAGACCCCTGCTTCAACTGCACGGACAGGATGTGCGTCATAGACCTCGATGAAAACACTGAAAAAGTTAGAACGTTCCACGAGATAGTAGAAGGAAAAGATAAAGATGCCTGAAGACACCTCGAAAAGAGAAGTGTGGATATACCACATAAACACCAGCGGATGCAACGGCTGTGACATAGAGCTACTCGCCAGCATCCTGGAAAAGTACGATTCAAGGCCATTCGACATAAAAGTAGCCAACTACCCTGAAGAAGCAGAGGTAGTCATGATAACAGGCCACATCAACTGGAACAACATGAATGCAGTCAAGGAGGAGATGAACAAGACCCCGAAGCACCGTAAAATCATGGCGCTCGGAAACTGCGGGATATCGGGAGGAGTATTCAAAGGATCCTACAATGAAGCAGGGCCAATAGACAAACTCGAGGAAGTCGATATGTATATACCAGGTTGCCCAGTCAAGCCTGAAGCCATTCTAAACGCTCTGAGTGAACTAGTAGACCCCGAAAACAGCTTCAAACTTAGAGAACCTAAATTAAGTGAGAACTATCGGGGAGAACACAACCATTATCAGGAGAAGTGCATATACTGTGGAGAGTGCGCCAGATCCTGCCCATCAAACGCGATAAAAGTGGATAGGGAGAAGAAAGAGTGGGCTGTTGACCTAGGGAAGTGTTTGTTCTGCGGAAGATGCGAAGAAGTGTGTCCAACGGATGCCATATCTTTCTCCAACAACTTCGACATGTATAAAAAAGAAAGAGAAGCTCTTTGGAGCAAGGGAAAAAACAATGAAAGCAAATAACTCTTTACCTCCCCTCTTTCTCTTTCAATTTAACCAGGATTTTTTTCTCAGCTTCTTCTTGAGCCCTATCTAACTCTGGAGACACCCCCTCACCATAACCCATCTTAATTGGCTTCATCCCAACCAAATAAGTTTCACTCGGATTCACCATCCCCTTCAACATAGTCAGAGGCAATCGATGCGTAGATAAATCACCTTCACCCACCCTGAGATCACTTACATCCTTAAATAGAACCTCTCCTGGTTTCAAGCCAGGCAGATCCACGGCATCAAGTATAAACAGGACTTCAGGCTCCTTAGGCACTCTGCCAAGATAGGATATCGGTGCAGGACCGCATTCTATAAACTTGCAGTCTTCCCGGTCACCCAATCTGGATTCAAGTTTACTTAGGAGCCTCAATCCGAAAGAATCGTCCTGACGAAGTTCGTTTCCAACACCCAGAAAAACGTACATAACTTCATTAAACACCTAAACAATAATATAACCATGTGCCTAGCTCGACCCGGTAAAGTAGTGAAAATAAAAGAGGACTCAGTCACCCTCGACTACGGAAAAGAAGAAAGGGAAGCCGGAACAAGTTACTTGAAACCAAACTTAGGGGACCACGTCCTAGTTTCAGGTGGACAAGTGATACAGAAAATAGATGAAAAGGACCTGAGGTAGTGAAATGCAGTTCAAAGACAAAGAATCCTCATTATTATTTCTAAAGTACGCAGCACCCTGCGCATCCAACCCAGAAGAAGTATCAAAAGCAGTTAATGAAGGGAAGGTTCCGGAGATAGATGTTGAAGAGTCCTTTCCAACCGCAGCCAATATGCTGAGAGTGACTTCAAAACAGATGGATAGAGAAGAGATAGATGAAGAAGTCATAAGGAACTACTTCTGGAGAAAGCACGCTGAATTCCTTAAGGAGAACAAAGTAGAAAACTCTAAGCTACTCGAATGCATAGTTATGCCTGGGAAGGTCACTGGAGAAAAAAAGATTAAGCTGCTGAATGGGGAAATCCGTGAAGTAGAGACCTCGACAGCATTAAACACTCAAAAAGGATCACTTGTAACCATGCACAGGAACCATGTTTGCGAGACCATAAGCAAGGAACATTACCGTGCTCTGAAAGATACTCTGGAGAACCTGGAGTTAGTTAAGATCTGAAAAACCTAGTTACACGCCCATAGTCCCCTTGATTCTTCCCTCGCATCCAACTCAGCCTTCATATAGTGAACCTTTCTCCCGAAGTCAGATCTACCATTGTAGACCTCTGCATAACCTTCCTCAACTAAGTGAAGCGTGAAGTCCCTTCCATCCACCTCTATGTACCTGAGTAATCTGCCGTAGTACCCCCTGTCTCCGGCTTCGGAGTCATAGACCAAATTCACCTGTCTTCCACCTAACTCATTCTCAACGTGCTCCTTGGCCTTATGAGCCCACTCCAACAAACAGGAGTTGTTCTCTATTCCCCTAAAATCCTCTGGATCATGTTTCCCCCTCAATTCCGGGGTGTCTATCCCTAGAAACCGGACCCTCTCAGTGGAGTTGCCTATCTGAACATCAATCGTATCACCATCTATGATCCTGACCACCGTCCCGTTGGCAACCCTCGTGATTCTCTGTTCTGCCTCTATCCCTAATCTACCAAGATCTCCGAGGTAACCCTCCGAGTGTACCACGAGAACGAGCAAAACTATCCCCAGAACCACCATGACCCTGTCCAGTTTAACCATCTTCACACCACTCTCCTTTAGTAACCTTTTTTATACCTGTGTTTTAAGTGACATCCTCCCTGGGATAAATCCTAGGGCTTCCGACTGTTTTAGTGGTTACAAGCTACTTCGGGAACTTGGTGTACAGAGGTTTCTTCATTAGTACTTGCTTTGAGCCATGTCACGTGGCTCTACGCAGAGGATTTGGTTCTGCATCGTATGGAGATCTTTCGATTTCCAACTCCTGGTATCAGAAGAGGTCTTTAGGGACTTTCCGATACCCCGTTTGGCTATGTTGTGTGCTGCGTTTTTGTCTGCGTCTGTTTTTAATCCACAATTGCTGCATTTGAATTCTCCTTTGTGTCTTTTTCCGATTTTTTTGCACCTTGAGCATTTTTGGCTTGTGTACACTTCGGATACTTCTATTACTGGTATTCCTTCCCATTTTGCTTTGTATTTGATGTAGTTTCTTAGTTTCCAGTGTGGGAAGTTGTGTAGTTTTCTGTTCATTTTTCTGCCTTTGTTTTGGTTTTGTATTCCTTTTAGTTTGCCGAGCACTATTATTAGGTTGTTTTGCTTTGCTTTGTTGACTATTTTTCTGCTGGTTTGGTGGCATATGTCTTTTATTTTGTTTTTGTCTTTGTTGTCCCATTTTTTTCTGACGTAGCCGTTGGAGCAGTTTCTCCGGAGGAAGTAGTATTTTGCCTGTATGTTTCCTATGTGGGTGCCGTGGCAGTGGGTTTGTCGGTCGGGCAGTGAGACGCTCACTGCAAGTTTATTCAGGCCCATATCTATGCCGATGGCTCCTTTGTAGGTTTTTATAGGTTCTACTTCCTTGGAAACGGATAGGTGTAGTTCGAATCCATATTCTTTTTTGATGATTTTGGAGTCGTGGATTTTCATTTCTTTTGTTATTTCTGTGTGTGGTTTTATTGGTACTGTGATTTTTCCGTGTTTTTCTGCTATTGGTATTTTGGCCCAGTAGTTGAATCTTTTTGTGTTTTCGGCTTTTTCCGCTGTGAATGTGTCGTTGCGTAGGTGCCAAGGGTACTCCTTGTCCTTTTTCAGGCTGTTGAAGTCCGTATATTTATCTACTGCCTGCTGCGTCGCTGAATATATATCGATATCTTGTCCCTTGATGTATCTTTGCACCTTGTTATATTCCCGTTCCAGTTTTTTCAGTTTATTCTTGTTTGGCTCTGTTATTCTACATACTACGGTTTTCTCAGCCTTCATTTCAATCAAACCCCATTCACTAGGGACTAGCGGTATTTAACTCTTTTTAAACTCCTTTGAGTTAATTATAAATTAAGCTATGGGCTAAAGTAAATAAAAAATAGAATAGAATTTAGGGGCTGATTCATCCCACGGACTAAAGTCCGGAGATTTCTCAGCCAAAGTGTTTAATATACCACGCCGTAAATACATTTATATCGATAGTCATAGAAAATTAGTTCAAGATGAAATGAAAAGTGCCTTGGTAGCTCAGTGGCTAGAGCGGATGCCTTGTAGAACCCTTTGGAAAAGGGTTTCATCCCAAAACCCAAGAGTTTAAGACAGCATCAGGCCGAGGGTTCAAATCCCTCCCAAGGCTCTCAACTTTTTCCATCTTTGATTAACCTTTAGCTTATCCCATATGTACCCTGATGAAGTACCTCGTGGAAAATGACTACGTCGAGGAGTAGTTTCCTTCACTAAACTTGTTTCTTATTGAGTTTCCAGGTGGAAACCACCTTGATCCTGCTCTCTTCACTACCTCTACGAAGGTCACTGTTAGTGCAGCTCCAACTCCCGCTATAATCCATTCACTCGCACCTATCACTCCGTGTGTAAATACTTCCGCGAGCCCCGGGTGGTATATCAGAATGAATGCCATGGGCGCTACAACTAAGACAGATGCCACCATTAGCTTGTTTTCGAAGATGTTCATTCTGAGTATCGACTTCGTCAGGCTCCTGAAGCTGAATGTGTTTATAACTATGATCATCACGAATAACGCGAACACCATCGATCGTGCTCTTCCCAGTGTGTTAACGGGGTCCCCGACCATGAATATTACTGTTCCAGTGATCGCTACAAATATTGCTAGTGATATTGTTATGAAGAGGTTTCTTGCGTTCAGTATCTCTCTTTTCGGGTCTCTCGGTGGCCTATTCATAACATCTTCTTCAGCGGGATCTATTCCTAGGCTTATTGCTGGTAATTCTTCTCCAATCATATTCAGGAACAGTATCTGTATTGCTATTAGGGGTATAGCTTCAAATCCAGATACTCCTAGTACTATAGGAAGTAAAGCGATAGCTAGCATTATCATTATGACCTCTGAGAAGTTTATGGATATTAGGTAGGTTGTGAACTTCTCTATGTTGTTGTATATTCTTCTTCCGCCTCGGATTGCTTCTACTATTGTTTCGAAGTTGTCGTCCTGTAGCACGATGTCTGATGCTTCTTTGGTTACGTCGGTTCCTTTTATCCCCATGGATATCCCTACGTCTGCTTTCTTTACTGCTGGAGCGTCGTTGACTCCGTCACCTGTCATGGCTACTACTTCTCCATTTTCCTGTAGTGCATTTACTATCCTTAGTTTGTGTTCTGGGCGTGTTCTGGCGAATATGTTTACTTCTTTTATTATTTCTTTCAGTTCTTCGTCGGTCATTTCTTCTAGTTCTGACCCTGTTAATATCTTAGGATTCTCTTTTAACCCTATTTCTCGCGCTATCGCTTTTGCTGTGAGCGGGTTGTCCCCCGTGACCATCTTTACTTCTATTCCTGCTTTTTTACAGTCTTCTATTGCTTGTTTAACTTCTCTTCTTGGTGGGTCTATTATTCCCACAAATCCTAGGAGGGTTAGTTCTTTTTCCACGTTCTCTGGTTGGTATGGTTTTTTCACTTCGTCTTTGTATGCTACTGCGATTACTCTAAGTGCTTCTTCAGCGTACTCTTCTACTTTCTTGGTTATCTCCTTCTTTCTCGTTTCAGTTAGTTCATGGGTTTCTCCGTTTATCATTATTTGACTGCATTTTTCCAGGATGACTTCTGGGGCTCCTTTGGAGAATGCTTTTGCTCCTTCAGTTGTTTCGTTGACGGTGGTCATCATCTTTCGCTCGGAGGTGAAGAGTATCTCTTTCAGAAGGGGATTTTCTTGCTCCATCTCTTTCTTGGTGCGGTTTATTTTTTCTCCCAGTACGATTAGTGACCCTTCGGTTGGGTCTCCCATTATGCTCCATGCTCCATCTTCTTCTATTAGTTCAGCGTTGTTGCATAGTAACGATGTTTTCAGTAGTTGTTCTAGTGCTTGAGATTCTTCTGGGGTTACTTCTTGTCCGTTTTTTCTCATTTTTCCCTCTGGTTTGTATCCAGATCCTTCAACGTAGTAATCTTCTCCGTCAACATATATTTTATTGACTGTCATCTCGTTCTTGGTTAGTGTTCCGGTCTTGTCTGTGCATATGGTGGTGATGCTTCCTAGTTCTTCCACTGCAAGCATCTTCTTTACTATGGCTTTTCTTTTGGCCATCTCCCTCATTCCGATGGAGAGTGTTATGGTCATGGTTAGTGGAAGGGCTTCCGGAATGCTTGCTACTATCAATGCGAGGGCGATTATCAGTATTTCTGCTGCGGGTATACCTTGTCCGTATCCCATCAGGAATATGATTGAACATCCTGTTATTGCCATTACTGCTAGTTTCTTGCTCAGGATCTCTATCTTGTTTTGTAGAGGTGTTTTTCCTTCTTTCTGTTGTACTCCTCCTGCTATCTTTCCTAGTTCCGTTTTCATGCCTGTTCTGGTTACTCTTGCTTCTGCTTTTCCCGCTACGAGTGTTGTTCCCGAGTATACTTCATCCCCTACTTTTTTGTCTACGGGGTGACTTTCTCCTGTTAGTGATGCTTCATCTGTTCGTACTTCGTTTGATTTTATCAATTCCGCGTCAGCCGGTACCTTTGAGCCCCTTTCCAAGATGATTATGTCTCCGGGAACAAGTTCACTGCTGGATATTGTTACTTTTTTACCGTCCCTATAGACTTCTACTTCCAGTTCTATCATCTTCTCCAGTTCTCTCATTATCTTCTCTGATTTCCATTCCTGAAGGTAACCCATCATTACAATTATCACTATTATTATCCCTATGAAGTAGAATGAGAGATTTTTTCCCGCTATAAGTGAGATTACTGCTGCTGCTACGAGTATCCAGACCATCAGGTTTTTTAACTGTCTTTTTAGAACATCCAGGCGAGTTGTTTTATTTGTTTCCTCAAGTTCGTTTCTACCTAGTTCTTCTAACTTCTCTTCGGCTTCCTGAGTGGTGAGTCCTTTTGACATGTTT